>JBIPMU010000212.1:0-3198 GCA_044377205.1 Chitinophagales bacterium
ATCAAATCCAACAACTTAAAACTCAAAAAGATATTTTTGAAAAAAATCTTATCGAAATAAGTGTCAATGCTCAAGAGACAACAAAAAACCATAAGAAATTAGAAAAAGACAAAATAAAACAAGAGATTATTCTTGAAAAACAAAAAGATGATGAGTTAAAACTATCACAACAGTTAGATGAAAATCAAAATGCTATTACCGAACAAAAAAATCAAATTTTAAACTGGCAAAGGAAACTTGATAGCAAACGAAATGAATATAATTTGCTCAAATCCATGATTGACAATCTAGAAGGCTATCCAGAAAGCACCAAACATCTAAAAAGAAACATTCCTTCTTTTCAAGAGAAAATGGTATTTTCAGATTTAATTGACTGCGATGAAGTCTATAAATCTACTGTAGAGATTTTGATTTCACATATAGCAAATTATTTTGTAGTAGAGCGCTATGAAGATGGACAAAATGCTATATTGAGTCTAAGTAAAAGTCAAGCAGGTAAATCAGGATTTTTCGTAATGGAATGGATCAAAAATCTACCAAAACCGAGATTTGAAATCATACCAGAATTAGTATCGGCTATAGAAATAATCAAAGTAGACGCCCCATACAAACCATTGATTTCGCATTTATTTTCAAATACATATATCGTCCCTGAAAATTCAAATTTTGACATTTTGTCCTTTAAAGGCAGAGATTTGAGGTTTATCTATCAAGATATAGGAAAAATCGTGGATAGTAAAAGTATGTATGGAGGAGCTAAAAGCCTTTTTGATGGCGCACAAGTAGGCAGAAACAAGAATATAGCCAATCTCAAAAATGAAATTGAAGGACTTGAGAAAAATCTACTTAAAAATGATAAAGAGCTTCATAAATTATTAGAACGTGTGGATTTTTTAAAAAATCAATCCCAATCCAAGGAAATAGAAGAGACCATTAAGTTGCTAAAAATTGCTGAAGATGCATTTTCAAAAAGTCAATTTATTATAGAACAAGCGGCAATAAATTCTTCAAAATTTCATGTAGAAATTGAAAATAAACAAAATGAAATTTCAGAATTGACAAAAACACTGAACAAAACTGAAAATAAATACAAAGAACATTTCAATGCTTTTGAGAAATTGAAAGCTAAGAACGAATCCAACAGTGCTTCATTTCAAAAATTTCTAGATACATTCAACAACGAAAAAAATGAATTGTCCAAAATAGAAGCAAATTTCAATATTGAGCAAAGTTTAAAACTTCAAAAAACACAACAATTGACTTTTTTTAATGATAAAATGTATCAACTAAAAAATCAATTAGAAGCTAATCTGCTCAAAATGAAAGCTCATAAATCAAGTGAAAAAGAAAAAATTGAGCAATTATCAAATATTGAAATGCATATATTGGAAAACTACAATGATAAAGACACATTCAATAAAGAAATTGAACATGCTGAAAAAACCTATTATCAAATGCGAGGCGAAATTCTTGAAAAAGAAGAAGAACTTAAGGCTATTCAAATAAAAAGAAGCAAATTATTGGAGCTTATACAAGAATTTGATAATAAAATTCAAGAAATGCGCATTGAACTACAGTCTATAAAAGAGCGTCTTAAAATTGAATTTTCACAAGAATTAGATATTATTTTAAACTCCGATTTAGAAGTAAAAACACCACTTGAAGAATTGGAGCAAAAACAAAATCATATCAAAAAGAGATTAGAAACTTATGGGGAAATAAATCCTATGGCAATTGAAAGTTACCGAGAAGTAAAAGAACGTTACGATTTTTTGGTAGATCAGAAAAATGATATTTTAGAGTCAAAGGAAAACTTGATCAATACTATCAAAGAGATTGATATAACCGCAAAAGAACGATTTTTAGAATCCTTCATTAAGGTTCGTGAAAATTTCATTAAAACATTTCGAATTCTATTCACTGAAGATGACGATTGTGATTTGATTTTGGTAGATGAAACCAATCCTATTGATTCTGATATAGAAATTATTGCTAAACCAAAAGGCAAAAAACCATTAACAATCAACCAATTATCTGGTGGGGAAAAAACCTTGACAGCTACAGCACTCTTATTTTCATTATATTTGCTCAAGCCAGCACCATTCTGTATTTTTGATGAGGTAGATGCACCACTAGACGACACAAATATTACAAAATTTAATAAAATTATTGAGGAATTTAGTAAAAATTCACAATTTATAATCGTTACCCATAATAAACAAACAATGGCTTCGGTTGAAGTCTTGTATGGAGTGACTATGATTGAACAAGGCGTTAGTCGTTTGGTACCTGTAGATTTTAGAGCATTAGAAACCGTATAATTCATTAAACTATTTATATGAACAGAAAAAATATAATTAATTCCCTCGTAAGTTTATTATTTATTGGACTCATAGTACTTTTTAGTATTTCAATTAAATCCTTACCTATAATAGGCATGCTTTTCAATCCTTTTACTGGATTTACTCAAAATGCGCGCTTGGAAATGGAGCCTCATGAACAGAATTTTGATTTTGAAGGATTACAAGGCAATGCTGAGATACATTATGACACATCGTATGTCCCTCATATTTTTGCCCAAAATGATTCCGACTTATATTTTCTTCAGGGCTTTGTAGAAGCCAAAGATCGATTATGGCAAATGGATATGCAAGCGCGAAATGGTATGGGAGAATTGAGCGAAATAGTGGGTGATGTAGCACTAGATAATGATAAATTAATGCGTAGACTTGGAATTCATAAAGCAGCAGCGACTCTAATTGAACAATTTAAAAAAGACGGAACATTAGCAACAATAGAACAATTTTCAAAAGGAGTTAACGCTTATATTTCTCAATTAGATCACAAAAATATACCAATTGAATATAAATTGATGAATTTCAAACCGAGAACCTATCAAACTATCTACACAGCAGTTTTGATGAAAATTATGGCTATGCGACTCACTGCAATGGAAGCAGATATTGAAAACACCAATTTTGTAAACACATATGGAAAAGAACTATTCGATAAATTATATCCTAATTTCTATGCTACAGAATCTCAAAGTCCTATTATTCCTTCCGGCACACATTTTTCGCCACAGCCCAAAATAGATACCGCATCAAAAGAATGGATAGCCAATGCTATGTTTCCAAAAAAAGTATTACAACATTTGGATAGACATCTTGGAAGCAATAATTGGGCACTTCATAAATC
>JBIPMU010000018.1:0-11176 GCA_044377205.1 Chitinophagales bacterium
TATGCCGTTTTGGTTTCTACGCTGGAATCGGATAATGATTTATATAACATGGGTATTGTTGATGTTTCACATAAATTTCAAAAAATGTATGTGGTACGTCCTCAGTTTTTCATTCCTATTATTACGCTACTTCGCAATGCGTCGATGAACTCTATGCAATATAAAGCAGAACTTGCTTTGGTAAAAAGTCAGAATATAGACATTACTAATTTTGAGGAAAAAATGAATAATTTTAAAGAGGGATTTGCAAGAAATTATGAATTGGCAAGTCGTAAGTTTACTGAAGCTATTGCCGGAATAGACAAAACTATTAAGGAATTAGAAAAAACGAAAGCAGCATTAATGTCGTCCGAAAGCAATCTTCGCTTAGCTAATAACAAAGCGGATGAATTAACCATAAAAAAATTGACGCAAGGAAATCCTACTATGAAAGCAAAGTTTGATGAGTTGTAAGAAAAATAATTTATTTCAGTATTAATGTAGTGATGAGTAATTATCTTGAAAATAAAACAAGTTTATTTATTGAAAAAGCAATAAAAAAGCATGGGGATAAATATGATTATTCAAAAGTTGAATATATTAATTCAAAAACAAAAGTTAATATTTTATGCAATAATATTGATGAAATAACAGGGGAGAAACATAATGAATTTTGGCAAGCACCATATAGTCATTTAAGTGGTGCAAGTTGCCCTAAGTGCAGTAATCATTTTATGAATCAAGAAATTTTCATAAATAGAGCAAGTGTTATTCATCATAATAAATATGATTATTCAAAAGTAGAATATAAAGCTGCAAAAGTAAAAGTAAGTATTATTTGCCCTGAACACGGAGTTTTTTTGCAGGCTCCTGATGGTCATTTAAATGGAGCAGCCTGTTCTAAATGTAGTGGAGTTCATAGATACAGTACCAAAGAATGGATAGAGAAATCTATAAAAATCCACGGTAACACATATGATTATTCTAAGGTAATTTATGTTAAAAATAGTTCTAAAGTTTCTATAATTTGTAATGAACATGGTGAATTTTTGCAAACACCAGCTAACCACATAAAAGGTAAAAATTGCCCAAAATGTACTGGACATTTTATGGATAAAGACTTTTTTATAAACAAAGCCAACCAGTTATATAAAGATAATAGTGGTAATAGTTTATATGATTATTCATTAGTCAATTATATTGATTCATCAACACATGTAAATATAATATGTCATAAGACAGATCCAATAACTGGTGAAAAACATGGTTCATTTTCTAAAACTCCAAACAAGCATTTGGGAGGACAAGGCTGTCCGATATGTGGAAATGAATCAACTGGCTTAAAACTCCGCCTTAGTAATGATGATTTTCTGCAAAAAGCATTTCCTGAAGAATATGAGTATTTAACTGAATATGTAACGGCTAAAAATAAAATTCATATTAAATGTAAAAAATGTAGCCATAAGTTTTGGCAAGAAGCGTTCAGTCATTTAAGTGGATGTGGCTGTCCAGTTTGTAATGAAAGTAAATTGGAGAAAGAAGTTACAAAATATTTGAGTTTGCAAAATATTAGAAATGAAAAGCAGAAAAAATTTAAATGGTTAGGGAGACAGAGTTTAGATTTTTATCTTCCAGATTATAATATAGCAGTTGAATGCCAGGGTATTCAACATTTTGAACCAAAAGATTTTTTCGGTGGACATGATGGATTAGAAGTAATTGTAAAAAGAGATAATATAAAATTGAAAAAATGTCTAGCACATGACATTAAAATGGTTTATGTTATTGACAATGAGGAATATTTTGATAAAAAATATCATTTAGAAAGTGTAGCTCCTTTTTCAGATAATGTAAGTTATAAAATTGTTCATATAAATGACTTTGAAAATTATATAAATCAATTAGTTGATGTAACTCATTTTTTGGGGTAATTAAGGAGGATTAATGCTACAAACCTCTTGTGCGAAATGCAATTCAACTAAATTGCTTTTTTAACTCCATTTTGAAATTAAAAACACGCTTGTTCTTTAGGGCAAATCTCTGTTTTTAAAGATGCGGTTTTAAATTATACGATAGTTGATTAGGTTTTGGGGTGGTTTGAGGTTTAAAAACAGTTTAGGCAAGAATTCTTATTTTAACTCAATCTTTTTACAAATAAATTAAGGATTTTTTTATATAATTATTAATTTTTTTATTGTCCTTTAATAATTCTACAATTTTTGGAGATATTTTATAATACAATTTTATAAAAATTACTCCGAAAATTGTTTTTGATAATACTTCGTCTCTGTATTGCCTTAAAATAATAACACTAGGATGCTCATAATTACCGTATACCATTGTGGCTATATAACAATGTCCAGGGTTATCGTAAATTAAATATTTTAATTCTTCTCCTCCTGAAGATTTATAATATTCAACTAATTTGTTGAACTTTCGCCTTTCATCATCATTTTCAAATGGTAATTTAGACAGAATGATTAAACTAGCTATTATTCTATCTTTTGTATTTTGAGTTGTAAATACCCAACCCATACGAAGATTTTCATTATAAGCAACTTTAGAAGTTAAATCTCCTATACACCATTTAATATGTTCAAAGTGTTCTTTGTTGATTGGTTCACCATTATTGTGTTCGGATTCAAGGTTTTTACAAACCTGTAATATAAGCCAGCAGTATCCAATTATCTGATTTAAAGGTATATTTAGCTTATCAATTGCTTCATTGTTCTCATGAATTGTAAGCGTACAATCAAAATACATTTTTACCTCATCAGAAATAATTGATTTAGTTTGATCATTATATCCTTGAGCTACTACAACACTAACTCCTTTAATAAATTCATCAAAACTTATTGCCCTTAGTTTATTACAATTTGACATATACTTAAATTTTATTAAAAACAAACTATTACAAAGCTAAACAATTAGAAGTAACTTTTTTTCAAAAAATTTAATCTTATTTCTTATCTGAAATTTCACTTTTTCTAAACGATAAGTTTATCTAATGAGATTCTCTCATTTTTACTTTGATTTAGTTTAGTTTGTTTTCCCTAGCTATTTCAAAAATAAATTCTGGTTCAAATAATTATAAATACTGTTGAAACGAGCTAAGCATTACAAAAAAAAAAAAAAGCTTTTGGTATAGTGATTTTGTTTATTTAATTACGCTTCAAACCAAGTGGCGGAACATTAATAACACAGGAAAATAAGATTATAGCAATGAATACTGTACATTATATTTTGTAATTATGACTTTATTTTTTTAATATTATAATAAAGTTTTTTGTAGTATTAATTCTACTTGACTTAATGATTGAATTATAAATATTTTTTTTATATTTGGAGCTATGTAGAAATAAATAATCCACTAAAAAAAGTTGCATATTTGATTATATCATTTCAAATATGAATTTCTTTTAAATTTAATGAATACCATATATAAGTATTAAATGAAACTAATTTTTGACAATCCATACAGAATTATTGGGATACTTTCAAATGCTACGGCAAAAGAAATTCAAAGTAGAAAAGGAAAAATAATAGCTTATGCTAAAGTTGGAAAACAAATTACTTCAGATTTTGATTTTCCATTATTGAACTCCATTGAAAGAGAACACGATAAAATTGAAAAAGCGTTTTCAGCAATTCAACAATCTAAGGATATGCTTGAAAATTCATTATTTTGGTTTTTGAATACCAATTCCTTTGATGAGACTGCTATAAATTATTTGAGAAATGGAGATAAAGAGAAAGCAATTGAAATTTGGGAAAAAGTTACTACTGATAAAGAGGTAACTCCTAAAAACTATTCTTGTTTTAATAATATTGGTACATTAAAACTACTTGGTGATTCTAAAGAGGAAATTAAAGAAGGTATTGAAAAAAAAATAAAACTGATAGAATCTGATAGCTTTACAAACTTCGTACACTCAGTTGCTGGTGAAGCATATATTATAGATAAACAAAAGCAAGTCGAAACTTTTATCAATGATATATTGATGCAATTCCAAGATAAATACTCAAATGCAGATACACTAAAATTATTTAGCAATTGCAATGGAACTACTCAAAAATATTTATCCCAAAAGTTCACTGAAGAACCAGTACATAATATTGAAAGTCAAATTGAAAAAACAAAAAAGAAAAGAAATGAAAATAAAATTAATGCTTTTCAATTTGGATTAAAACTTTATGAAACCACTAAATCAGATTTAGTAATTTTGAAATCATTATTAGGAGTTGACGATTTAAAATATAAAATGATTGCAGATAACTTAGCAAAAGAAATTATGCAATGTGGTATTGATTATTTTAATGAGAGTCAAGAAAATGACAGTTCAGAAGAGTATTTAGAGAACACTAAACGTTTAAATTTAATTGCAGATTCAATTGCAATAGGTAAACTTACAAAAGATAAAGTAAAAGATAGTCTAGCAACTCTAGAAGAAATGAAAGACCATAAGGTCAATAATGCTATTGCAATATTAAATTCTATTAAATCAGCTTATTATAAAGCTATAAGTGAAATAGATGCCCAAGTTATGGAAATGACTATGAGGATGCCTATTAATCAAACCATCAACTATACTAAAGTTGATAAAATGAAGGCAGAGTGTTTAAATTGGGATAAAGTTGTTGAATTAGTCAGTAATGGAATAAGTGCAAATGATGTTCTAGCTATTCAGGCTTGTTCAAATCAAAGTAAAGTTTCTGAGTATAAAAACCTAGTAGATTTCTTGTTTAGCAAACTTGGACCATTCCAAATAAACCAAGTTAAACATATTTGCTATTGGAAAGATGTAAGAGCAGACCAAGCTAAATCAGCCGCAAAACAAGTTGGGTCAACTATTGGGAAAGCTACTGATGGTTGTTATATCGCCACTATGGCATACGGAAGCTATGAACATCCTCAGGTTTTAGAGTTAAGACAATTTAGAGATGAAATTTTACAAAAAACTATTGCAGGAAGGTTATTTATTAAAACATACTATTTTATTTCCCCAAAACTCGTAGAACTATTAAAAGATAAGAAAAACATTAATAACTTTATAAGAAAAGGTCTAAATCAATTTATTAAAATATTAAGATGAAAAAAATAATACTAATTTCCATTATTCTTTGTACAATTTCACTTTTTGGACAACAAAATAATCCTGACTTGCAAAAGCAACAGCAAGACATTGTTTCATTAACTCAAAAATTAAACAATCAACAAGTTGTAATCAGTCAGCAAAAAACTGAACTGGCAAAACTTACTGCAAAAGCAGTTAGGCAAAAAAATGAAATTGATAGCCTAAAATCAAAGACGGCTGAGAATGTCCAAAACATTCAAACTATTGCAAACGATTTAGGTACAAAAATCCAACAAACAGAAACTACTGCTAAAGATAGTATTTCAAAACTTGACAAAGATGTAAATACAAACCGTTTGTATTGGATAATTGGAACATTAGCAACTTTACTTTTGAGTGGTGTTTTATATTGGCTTTTGGGCAAACGCATTGCAATAAACAAAACGAATGTAGAAACTCAAATCAGAAACACCAAAAAATCTCTAGAGGAGGAAAGCATCAAACTTGATAGCAAATTGGTTGAAGTTTTGGACACTCAATTGAAACTGAAACAAGAAGAAAAACATATCGTTTCTGTAAACACAACTAATGAAATTGATCATTCTTTGGCATTAAAAGTAGCTGATGAAATTATTAGGATTCATAAAAATTTGCAACAAATGGATGCGAACACAAAAGGGCTTAAACAACTTTCTGCATCCGTAAAAAGGATACAAGATAATTTTGCTTCTAACGGTTATGAATTAGTAGAAATGTTAGGTAAAGATTATAACGAAGGAATGAAAGCAGCTCCAAGTTTTATTTCAAGTGAAGATATAGAAACGGGAAAACAAATTATCACAAGAATTATTAAACCTCAAGTAAATTATAAAAACGAAATGATTCAATCTGCACAAATTGAAGTAAGTGTTGGAGAATAAAAAATAAAAAATTATGGCTAGAACTAAAATAGATTATGGTATTGATTTAGGAACTACAAATTCCGCTATTTCAAGAATTGAAAATGGAGAAGCAATCATAAAGAAAACAGATACATTAAAAGACACAATGCCTTCTTGTGTTTATATCAACAAGAAAAAGGCAATACAAGTTGGCGATAGTGCATACAACGGATTAAAAAGGGATAAATTATCTTCAATGAAAGGAGATGATAAATCTTCAAACGCATATATCGAATTCAAAAGAACAATGGGAACGGATAAAAAATATTCTAGTTCTAATTTAGGTACTGAGTTGAGTTCAGAAGAATTATCAGCAGAAGTTTTAAAAACTTTAAAGTCGTTTGTTAAAGATGAAAACATTAATGCTGTTGTTATTACCGTTCCAGCAGCCTTTGGAAACAATCAAAAAGAAGCAACCCGGGAAGCGGCAAAATTAGCAGGATTTAATCATATAGAATTATTGCAAGAACCGGTTGCTGCTGCTATGGCTTATGGTGTAGATAGTAAAAAGAAAGACGGTTTTTGGTTGGTTTTTGATTTTGGTGGAGGAACTTTTGATGCCGCATTACTAAAAGTTGAAGATGGTATTATGACTGTTAAAGACACCGAAGGAGATAATTATTTAGGTGGTAAAAATTTAGATTTAGCCATTGTTGATGAAATTATTATGCCTTACATCGAACAAAATTATGCTATAGATTCAATCTTAGAAGACGACAACAAAAAACAAATTTTGCGTAATGCAATGAAGTTTTATGCAGAGGAAACTAAAATAAAATTATCGTTTAATGATACGCATAATATTTTATCAGATTTAGGAGATATACCAGGTGAGGACGATAACGGAGAAGAGTTTGAATTAGATATTACAGTTACGCAAAGCGATATGGAAAGAGCCTTGTCGCCAGTGTTTCAAAAAGCAATTGATATTTCCAAAAAACTTATAGAACGCAACAATTTAAAAGGTTCCTCTTTGGATTCCTTGATTTTAGTAGGTGGACCTACATTTTCGCCTGTTGTTAGAAATATGTTAGAAAAACAAATATGCAAACCAGACACAAATGTTGACCCAATGACAGTAGTGTCAAAAGGAGCAGCTTTATATGCTTCTACAATTGATGTATCGGAAGAAATAAAAGAGCAAACAAGAGATAAATCGAAAATTCAAATTGAAATCGGACATGAAGCATCAACAGTAGAATTAGAAGAATTTGTAACGCTAAAAATTTTAGCAGATAAAACTGAAGGAACAATTCCTGAAAAAGTTTTTGCTGAAATCACAAGAAGTGACAAAGCTTGGTCAAGCGGAAAAATTGAAATTAACGAAATTGGAGAAGTCATTGAAACGCAATTGATTGAAGGTAAAACTAATGGTTTTAGTGTTACATTATATGACGATAAAGGAAATATTTTAGAAAGTGAGCCAAAAGAATTTTCTGTTATTCAAGGTTCGAAAATTGGAAATGCAACATTAGCTTACAACATAGGAATTGAAATTAAGAAAAGAGAAACAGGTAAAATAGTTTTTGAAACCTTAAAAAATTTAGAGAAAAACAAAACTATTCCAGCGGTTGGTACAAGAAACGGATTAAAAACACAAAAGCAAATTCGTCCAGGAATGGATTCGGATTTTATAAAAATTCCAATATATGAAGGAGAGCACGAAGCAGATGGAACACGTGCAATTTACAATAATCACGTTACTGATATTATCATTAGTGGTGCTGATTTGCCTGCCTTATTACCTGAAAACAGTGATGTAGATTTAACTGTTAATATTGATAGATCAGAACAAATAACAGTAACCGCCTATTTTCCTTATTTAGATTTTTCATATGATGCAACAGTTGAGAGAACCGTTCAATCAATTGAAACAAAATGGCTTTCTAATGAAATTCGTAAAGCAAAAGGAAGTATTGAAGAGCTGAAAGACGAAGGAGTAAACAATGATAAAGTTCAAAAAATAGAAAATGACATTGCTGAATTAGAGAGAAAATTTGAAAATAACAAAAATGATGTGGATGGCAAACAAGAAGTTTTGACCAATTTGAGAAAAACACTAAAAACCATTGATGAACTAAACGAAACTACAGAATGGCCTAAATTAGAAGAAGAATTAAAAGAAGAATTTTACAGATTAGAGAAAGCTAATAAAGATTTAGGAAATGATCGTTCCACTCAAGTTGTGAATCAATTGCGAAACCAGTTAGAAGAAGTTTTGAAAACGCAGGATATCAAATTGGGTAATGCATTGGCAGAGGAAATTCATTCAGTATTTTTCCAACTAACATTAGTTTACCAACTTATTAATTTCATCAGGCAACACAATCAAAATTTTGGTTCTTACCATTGGCTAGACACTAACCGTGCAAGACAATTATTAAATGAAGGTTTACAACAAATTGGCGAAAATCCAACTACAGAAGATTTGCATCCTATTGTTATAGACTTAATTAACTTATTGCCAAATGAAGAAAAACCAAGTGGAGATGATTCTGTTTTAGTTGGATAAAAAATGAATAACGCAAAATCTATATTAACAAAAGGTCAAGTAATTGATGACAAGTACACCATATCATTCTTTTTAAAAAAAGGAAGTTATGCTGAAACCTATCGTGTAATAGACAAGGAGAAGAAAACCAAACTTTTAAAGTTATTCTCCTATTCAAAATTGACTAGAACACAATTTGATATAAATGATGATGTACTTGAAATTGAAATACTCAAGACACTCAAACATCCTAATATTGTTAAAATTAAAGATAGTGGTAATCTATTATTAGATAATCAAAAATATGCTTATGCAATTTTGGACTTTATAAGCGGTGAAACTCTTTCCGATAAAATGAAAAGAGACCAAAACTTTTCCCAGAATGACGCTAAAGATATTATTTTAGGTGTCGCAAATGGATTAAATTACTTGCACAATCTGGAAAATCCTTTAATACATAATGATATTACCAATTTGAATGTAATGTTGGATTTATCCAGTCAAATACCCATTCCTAAAATAATTGATTTTGGGTATGCGAGATATTTAAGTCAATCTAATAAAAACTTTCAAAAAGAAGGTCTTAATCCATTTTATACTGCAAATGAGACTTTTAATAAAGTCTTCTCTGTCCAAAGTGACATATTTTCTATTGGAGCATTATATTATCATTTATTGGTAGGATTACCACCTTGGTTTGTAGAGTTGTCTAAATTCAAATCAGATACTATTAAATTAGAAGATGCTATTTTGAAGGAGCGTGAAAAACCTTTAAGAGTTATAAATTCAGATGCTAAGATTGATGCTAACACTTTCAATATTATTGTAAAAGCATTGCATCCAAATGCAGAAAATAGATTTAAAACCATCAAAGAATTTATTCAAGCTGTTAATGGTGAATTTAAAGTAGAAAACACTATTGTTGAAAAATCTGCAAACCAAAGCCAGACGTTAAAATCAGTTAAGAAAGGTGAAGGATTTAAATCAATTGCAGGAATGCAAGAGTTAAAAGACACAATAAAATTAGACATTATTGACGCTTTGAATGAAAAGGAAAAGTATGCAGAATATGGTTTGACAATTCCTAATGGAATGCTTTTGTATGGGCCTCCTGGTTGTGGTAAAACTTTTTTTGCCGAGAAAATGGCAGAAGAAATAGGATTTAATTTTTACCAAATAAAACCTTCAGATATTCAAAGTAAATGGGTTAATGCTTCTCAAGAAAACATTAAGAATCTTTTTGAAGAAGCAAGAAATAATGCCCCAAGTGTAATTTTTATAGATGAATTAGATGCATTAGTTCCAAATCGTGATAATTCAAGTGTTAATCATATGAATACTAGCGCTGTAAATGAATTTTTAGCTCAAATGAATAATAGTGGTGATGAAGGTGTTTTCATAATTGGAGCAACAAATAGACCTAATTCAATTGATCCTGCAATTTTAAGAGCAGGTAGATTAGATAAGCATATATATTTACCACCTCCTGATTATGAAGCAAGAGAGTTAATGTTTAAACTATACTTGGAAAAAAGACCAACCGATATCGGATTAGATTATGCAGCACTTTCAAAAGCAACAGAAAATTATGTTTCAAGCGATATTAAATTCTTATGTGATGAAGCTTCGAGAATGGCATTAAAAACTAAATCACGGATAAGTAAACAAATACTTTTACAAACTATAGAAGCAAATAGGCCTTCAATTTCTCTCTCTGAATTAAATAGTTATAAAGCAATAAAGTTAAAGATGGATGGAGAGCAGACAAGTAATAACGAACGACCAAAAATTGGTTTTTAAATAAGTAATAATGGAACAGATAATTTTTGACAAACTTTTATTAAAGACAGCTTTTTCTTGTATGGCTTGTGATGGCGACATTGACAAAAGAGAAATTGTATTAATTAAGAAAATGCACCAAGAAAAGAAAACTTTTGGTGATATTGATATTAACCTTGAATTGGATAATTTACTTTTAGAGATTAATCGTGATGGGCATCAGTTTTTAAAAAGTTATTTCAGCGAATTAACTTCAAGTTCTTTGTCCGAACAAAACGAATTGAAGTTGATTGAAGTTGCAATCGAGACTATTAAAGCTGATGAAAAAATTGAATATAGCGAGGTTAAATTTTTTAAAGTTATTAGAAGTAATTTAAAAATAAAAAATGATGTGATTTTAGTGGTACATCCTGACTTTGAGGAATATTTAGAACAAGACATTATCAGCGAATCTTATTTAAGTAAGCTACAAGATGACTTTTTCGACACTAATACTTTACTAAAATTTGATATTATCAAACCTAATAATAATGATTTTTCAGATATTATTGAAACAACAAATAATGAATAGTATTGTAATTAAAATACTTATAGCCATTTTACTCTTTGGTTGTGTAGTAGACTTTCCGTATGGTTATTATCAATTTGTTCGCTTAGCTGCTTTACTAGGCTTTGGTTATTTAGCTTACCATGCTAATGAACGAGGCGCAAAAAATGAAGTCTTTATTTATTTGGCTTTAGCCATATTATTTCAACCTTTTTTCAAAATAGCACTTGGCAGATCGTTATGGAATGTAATTGATGTAGTTGTTGGAATTGGATTAATTGTTTCCTTGTTTAAATCAGATAATAAAAAGTAAAGAAATTTACTTACTTCTAATTTACTTATGACCCCAGAACAAAATGATATC
>JBIPMU010000213.1:0-3165 GCA_044377205.1 Chitinophagales bacterium
TTAAAGGTTTTATTTTTTAAACAACTAAAAATAAGAATATGGCAAAAAAGAATCATATGTCTTCGTCACATATAATGGAACAGTATATAGACTTTGTTTTAACTCATGGAGTCAAACCCCAAAGTATCTATCATTTTGCTAAATCGATTGGAATTGGAGAAGGAGATTTTTATCAATTTTTTAGTTCTTTTGAACAAATTGAGTCTCAGTTTTTAATAGATATGCATCTCCATTCAATTGAATTAATGGAAAAAGCGCCTGATTATCAAAATTATCTTCCTGAACAGAAACTTTCTACCTATTATTTTACCTTTTTGGAAATTGGCAAGGCCAATAGAAGTTTTATTCTATTTTTATTGGATAAAAAAGGGATTGATTTGGGTAAAATAGAAAAAGTAAAAGCGCTTCGAGATCATTTCATCACATTTATTACCCCTATATTAAATGCTCCGTATGACACAGAGATTGAAAAGGCACAAGAAGCTCAGTTAAAATTAATTCACAATGGTGCTTGGATTCAAATGTTGAGTATTTTATCTTTTTGGATTAAAGATACTTCTTCAAATTTTGAAAAAACGGATGCTTTTGTTGAAAAATCAATTAAAGCTAGTTTTGACCTTGTATATCATAGTCCTCTTGGCAGTTTGCTAGATTTAGGCAAGTTTGTATGGAAAGAAGGCATGAAAGCAAAATAATACGCAGCCATAGCTTATTCTTTAATTAAATAAAATTGTAAAACAATTTTTTGAATTGTATCTAACCTAAAATTTGACTACTTTATGAAAAAAATAGATTCAATTCCTACCCAAAAAGTAGAACGAGTAGCCAAACTACTTAGTACTGGGGTAAAAATTGGAGGGAATTATATAAAATACTATGGCGAAAAACTAACAAATCCTGAAAATGCACAAGAAAATTTACATAAAAATAACGCAGAAGATATCTACGATAGCCTGAAGGAACTAAAAGGAAGTGCTTTAAAAGTGGCCCAGATGCTAAGTATGGAAAAAAATCTATTGCCTATGCAATATGTTGAAAAATTTTCGTTGTCTCAATTTTCCGTACCCCCATTATCTGCACCATTGGTTCGTAAAACATTCAAAACTTATTTTGAAAAATATCCAGAGGAAATTTTTGACTTTTTCTCAAGTAATTCTATTAATGCAGCAAGTATTGGCCAAGTTCATAGTGCATCAATTGGCCAGAAGAAATTAGCCGTAAAAATACAATACCCTGGTGTTCGCGATAGTATTAAGACGGATATTGCCATTGTGAAACCTATTGCTATTAGAATGTTTAATCTTAAAGGAACTTCGGATGAATATTTTGAAGAAGTAGAAGAAAAATTGACAGAAGAAACCGATTATATATTAGAACTTGAACGAAGTAGCGCAATGCAAGAGGATTGTAAATCTATTCCTCATCTAATTTTTCCAAAATATTACCCAGCATATTCTTGTCATAAAATCATAACAATGGATTGGATGGAAGGGCTTCATTTATCCGAATTTTTAGCTACAAATCCAAATCAAGCAGTTAGAGACAAAATAGGTCAAACATTGTGGAATTTTTACATGTATCAAATCCATAGACTAAGACGATTTCATGCTGATCCACATCCAGGAAATTTTTTAGTAGATGCCCAAGAAAATTTGGTTGCTATAGATTTTGGCTGTATAAAAGAGATTCCTATGGATTTTTATGTACCTTATTTTGAAGTTTCAGCTCCAGAAACCCTGAAAAATCAGAAAAAATTTCAAGAAAAATTAAGGGAATTGGAAATTCTAAAAACTACTGATAGTGCAAAAGAAATAGTTTTTTTCACTGATTTATTTCATGAACTCCTCACGATTTTTACCCAGCCTGTACATTCAGAATATTTTGATTTTTCGGATGCTAATTTTTATAATAGTGTCGCCGAGATGAGTCAAAAATTTACTCAGGACAAAACACTTCGAAAAATGAACGGCAATAGAGGATCAAGGCATTTCATCTATGTTAATCGCACCTTTTTTGGACTATACCAACTCATGTTTGACATCAAAGCAAAAATAGAAGTCAATCAATTCATGAAATTTTAATTTCAAAATTAGAATTTAGAAACTTTAAATTCTTTTTGAAATTGTGGAGTTTGTATTTTTAATACATAAGCCCCAGACTCTAAATGACTAAAATCTATAACTTCTTTAGTTGTATTTTTTATTTTTTTGGATAAAACTTCGCTTCCCAATACATTATAAACCAATACTTCAACTTCATTGAGATACATTCCAAAATCTATATTCAAAAGATCGGTTATTGGATTTGGGTATAAACTAATTTGTCCTTCCAATTCATGCATTATTCCACTTGAATTATAGCTGACACAGATAGAAGTATCTTTACATACATTATTCTTTATTTCTACCGCAAAAGATGCTTTTGTAATGGTAGTAAAGACTCTTGTAGTAGCTCCTGATATTTTTCGAAAAGGATTACATATATACCATTGATATGTAACTCCAATGGTATCAGGTTCATTTGAGATATACTGGGTTCCTACTCTTTGTACCGTTTTATCTACTTTATTGATTTTTAAATTTAATACCGTTAAGCTATCACAGCCTTTATTTGTTTTAAGCATATAATTATATATACCTGTGGCTGTATATACACTATCCCCGAAACGATAATTATTGCAAGCAGTTACAGATATAGAATCTTTAGTAGGAGCAAAGATATTGATAAATAAAGTTCGAATAGTATCGGATGAAGTAGCAACGAATGTATCCTTATAAGTACCATTTTGCGTATAGGTTTTACCATTATATACTACTTGACTACATCCAGAAAGTATAGCCGAATCTTTCACTAATTTTTTGATTTTCAAGTCGATTGAAAGAATGCTATCACAACCTACACCCGTTTTCAATGTGTCTTTGACAATTTGACTAGACGTGTATGTATTTCCTTTATAACTAAATGAATCAAAGGCATTTATATTAACCGTTGTATTTTTTATAGGGTTAATTACTATTGTTAATCCAAATATTGTATCACAAACCCCAGTAGATAAGCTGTCTATATAACTACCTGATGTGGTGTATGTTTTACTATTAAAAATAACTGCAGAACAACCTGTTAATGTTTTTTGGATTGAATCTTTTACTACACTAATATTTACCC
>JBIPMU010000214.1:0-3124 GCA_044377205.1 Chitinophagales bacterium
GATTGATTTCAGCAATAGGGAATTTATCTATTTGTTCCACAATAATGTATTTCTCTATGATTTTTATCAATCTACTTTGATAGACTCGATATTTATTGTCGTTGAATTTTTCGCCATCAAAAACATTCGCATATACAGCATATTTATCTATTTCGACATCTTTGTATGTGTTTTCTGACAAATAATGATGCATTTTGATTAGATGATCACTTTGGTTGTATACCCGGCATAGTAAAAGGGACGCTATATCTTCTTTTTCTATTTTCGTAAAATTAATATAAAGTTCTTCTAATTTGGATAAATGTGCTTGCATATCATAAATTTTTGAATTATTATTTCATTTCTTACGTTATTTTGTAAATGAAATTGTTCAAGTGTTAGGATTTATTTTTACAATGTAAAATTAATATAAATTGATTAGAAATGATGTTAATTATTGTTATGTTAAATAAAAAAATTGTAAAAGCCTTTAATAAATGTATTAAAATGTATCATTTTTTTTGGAAATTTAGCGTCATTTTTGTATCAAATTTAAGGTAAAAAAACATAATATTGAGTTAACCATCTAAATTTATAATTATGAAAGTACATATACTATTTTTATCCATGTTGGTTTTAAGCTTTGGCAAATTTTCTGCTCAAAACGGCACGCAACCCGATAGTGCAAGAGTAATTGTAGGATCCCAAGCTAGCATTTTCATTCCAGTACTTTTAAACGATAATTTGAATGTAAACAAGGATTATGAATTGGTTTCGGTATTTAAGTCCAATACGTCCACTGCTATAAATATTAGTGTAAATCTAAATCAAGCGCAATATCAAGATCCTCAAGGAACTACAAATAATGATACTTTTTTCTATATAGTTAGAGATAAAAATACGACTACTTTTGACACAAATTATGTAGTAATACGAAAATCAGATTTATTCCCTGATTTAAAACCAGGCGATGCCAATAATGATAATATATGTAATAATTTGGACGTATTGAATATAGGTACTGCATTTTCTCAAATTGGAATTGCACGTGAAGGTATTTTTAAAACAACGAATTGGGGCGTAGTAAAAGCTTTTAACTGGGCCGGAAATTTCTCCTTCAATTACAAATTTGCAGATGCCAATGGTGATGGAGTCGTAGACAGCATAGGCGATATTGCTACCATTTTTAAAAATTATAATCAAACGATAAATTTCCCTTCACAAGTTTATAGCCCAGCGGGTGGTAAGTCACTGGTTCTATCTTGCTTGGATACATTTAAGGTGACTAATATCGATAAGATTTTTCAAATTTCGGTATCTCTAGGTTCTCAAAATGATCGTATTTTAAATTCTTATGGTATAGCGTTTACCATTAATTATGATACTAATTTCATGAAAGCCCAAACTATAAAATTTAAGCCATCAAATTGGTTTTTAAATAATTCAAATGTAATACAATTCAGTTTTAACAATATTAAAGCGGGTGAATTGGATATCGCTATTTCTCAAAAAAATGGACAAAATAGCGCAGGAGGTGGCGAAATGGGAATTATTGAAATTGTAATTGAGGATGTATTGGGATTGATGGATGGAGCCAAGCCTAAGTTTAATATTACAAAAGCGCTTTTGATAGATTCAAATATGAATAAACTACCATTGAATTTACCTGTAATAGCAAAGGAAGTGACTGTGAAAAAAATGACAAGTAAAGTCATTAATTCAATTAAAAATAATGGAATAAAAGCTCATTATCAAAACCAAAATGTAATTATTGAATCTTCAAATTTTGAACAAGAAGTAATTATTTTTAATATTTTGGGGAAAGAAATATCTAGATTAAATGCCTTAAAACCAGATCAAAAATACAGTATCGATTTTAGTGGAATGAACAGCGGCATTTATTTGATTAAATCAACTGATACGACTTTAAAACTAATAAAACCTTAGTTCGTTATTAAAATTTTTGAAAAGCACTTTATAACCTTTGATTCGTCAAAGGTTATTTTATATATGCTTCTATTGCTTTTCGAACACTACCTTCTGCTAGCAATAATTTTCTTGCTTCTTCTATTGGAATATGAATTTCTTCAACAATCATTTTGGCGCCACGTTCTACTAATTTTTTATTGGAAAGTTGCATGTCCACCATTTTATTTCCCTTCACATGGCCTAGTTTTATCATTAGCGAAGTGCTTATCATATTCAGTATCAATTTTTGAGCCGTTCCCGCTTTGAGGCGAGTACTTCCTGTAATAAACTCTGGGCCAACTTCTGCTACTATAGGAAAATCTGCAAAAGGAAGCATTTCCGCTTTTTCGTTACAAGTGATGCAAGCTGTAGCTATTCCATTTTCTCTACATTTTATCATAGCGCCTATGACATAGGGAGTTCGGCCACTCGCTGCAATCCCTATTAATACATCATTATGATTGATTTGCCAAGCCATGAGGTCTTTCCAGCCTTGCTCTTGGTCATCTTCTGCACCTTCTACTGCTTTGCGAATAGCAGTATCGCCACCAGCTATTATGCCTATTACTTTTTCAAAAGCTACGCCAAAAGTAGGTGGAAGTTCTGATGCATCTACTACTCCCAATCTACCACTTGTTCCGGAACCAATATAAAACATTCTTCCTCCTGATTGCAATTTGGGTAATGCATTTGTAACCATTTTTTCAATATCAGGAATGCATTTCTCTACAGCCAAGGCTACTTTTTTATCTTCTTGATTCATCCAAGAAAGGATGTTCTCAAAACTCTCATTTTCTAAGTTTTGATACAAAGATTGAGATTCGGTAGTCAAATGATTTAGATTCATGCTATATCAAAATTTATGCGGAGCAAATATAAGTCATAAAATCTTTTTTTGTCATCAATTATACATTTAAGATTTCAATATATAATGTAAAAATTATGGAATTTAAAAAAATATTGTACTTGCCCCTCCAATATAAGAGTTAATGAAGTAAAAATGTTGATTCAATTGACAGAGATTATAATTGAAGAGCAAAAAGTCAATTTTTTCGTTTGTATAGACTCGAACGCAAAGACCCAAATCTATGGACTTGTTTTACATTATTCGGATTTTGTGGATTTGCGGGAATTCAGCGTTATAATGCATATGATATTGCGTTTGGCTTGTTAAATT
>JBIPMU010000216.1:0-3111 GCA_044377205.1 Chitinophagales bacterium
GAAAATTGGCAATGAAATATCGATAGGTGGCGAAAGCAAAAATACACTTATGATTACAGGACCATGTAGTGTAGAAAGTGAAGAGCAAATTGAAATGTCAGCCAAGTATTGCATAGAACAAGGTATCAAAGTTTTGAGAGCAGGTTGTTACAAACCTCGTACTTCTCCATACACATTTCAAGGATTGGGACAAAAAGGCTTGATTTTATTAGCTAGAATGCGTGATAAATATGGATTAAAAATTATTACGGAAGCTAAAGATAGTTCGCATATAGATGAAGTAATTGAATATTCAGATATTATTCAAATAGGTGCTAAAGCTATGTATGACCATGGAATATTAAAAGCATGTGCCAAGTCTCGTAAACCTATCTTGCTCAAAAGAGGATTTGGTTCTACATTACAAGAATTTGTGCAAAGTGCAGAGTTTATTCTGAGTGGAGGCAATCCAAATGTGATTTTATGCGAAAGAGGAATTAGAACCTTTGAAACGAAGACACGATTTACTTTAGATCTATGTGGTGTGGCATATTTGAAAGAACATACCAATTTGCCAATTATTTTAGATCCTAGTCATGCGATGGGCTACCGATATGGTGTAGCCGATTTGGCAAGAGCATGTATAGCCATGGGAGTAGATGGATTATTGATAGAAACACATCCCGATCCTAGTGTAGCAAAAAGCGATGCAAGTCAGCAGTTGAATTTTGAACAATTTGATGCTTTGCATAAATCGTTGAAACCTATAGCGAGTGCTATAGGAATGCATTTAATCTAAAAATTGTTTTTGAAAGAGAAATCTATTTTTCAAAAGAATATAGTATCTCCCGAGTTAATCCCAAATCGAACGATTAAGCCTTGGGAATCGGATAAAAATCCCTATAAAATCTGGATTTTTGAAATTATCATGCAGCAAACTCGACTAGCGCAAGGCATGCCGTATTACATCAGATTTATGGATACATTTCCCACGTTAGAGTCTTTGGCAAATGCAGATGAAATCGTCTTATTTCAAATCTGGAAAGGACTTGGATATTATAGTCGTGCTCGAAATATACATAAAACTGCAAAATGGATTTTTTTTGATAATCAAAATCAATTTCCAACGAACTATAAAGATTTGCTGAAATTGTATGGCGTAGGAAGCTATACAGCAGCGGCTATATCTAGTTTTGCGTACAACGAAGATGTGGCAGTCTTAGATGGTAATGTATATAGAGTTTTAGCTCGGATTTTTGCATTGGAAGAAACTGTTTTTTCGTCAAAAGGAAAACAATTGTATCTAGATTTAGCCAATAATTTACTCCCAAAAGGAAAAGCCGCTTTATATAATCAGGCAATGATGGACTTAGGAGCCGTCGTGTGCATACCCCAAAACCCACAATGTGATAATTGCTTGATGCAGACGATTTGTAAGGCATTTAAAACCAATCGAGTATCTGATTTTCCCGTAAAAAAAAAGTATAAAGTCTTAAAAGACCGTTTTTTTCATTGTGTTTTTATTGTGTGTGAAGATAAAGTGTATGTGGAAGTCCGCAAAGAAAAAGATATATGGCAAGGGCTATATCAAGGTGTGATGATAGAAAGTGAAATATTAAAAGATTCAATTTTTCAAATGCCATTTGGAGCATTTCAAATCGATTCTAATTCGTTCTCGGACTGGCATATTCAAAAATTAAGTCATGTAAAAGCACATGTAAAATTTGCCATATTGGAGGTAAAAAAAGTAGATAATTGGTTTAATTTTATTACTAAGGAAGAACTTTTTCGTATGCCTTTTCCAAAAGTAATAAATGATTTTGTATTGAATAACTTGTAATATTATCCGTATATTTGCTTATCTTAATCATTTAATAAATATGAGTATCATCCCTATTCAAAATTATATAAACGGTAATCTTGTAGACGCTATTTCGGGTAAGGTATTGGATAATATTAATCCTGCTTCAGGTCATGTTTTTGCAACTATCCCTGATAGTGATTCCAACGATGTGCTCAAAGCTATAGATGCCGCAAAAACAGCGAAGCTTGAATGGAGCAATATGCCTATGGAAACTCGTTTTGATTGGATAATGAAAATAGCCAATGGCATTCAAGCTCGTTTTGATGAGTTTGTTTTGGCAGAATCTACTGATAATGGAAAGCCTTCTTGGTTGGCGGCACAGAGCGATATTCCTCGTGCAATTTCCAACTTTAAGTTTTTTGCATCGGCGCAAATGAATTTTCCTAGCGAAAGCCACCATACGCCGGGACAAGGTTTGAATTATACGCTTCGTCGTCCACTGGGCGTAGTAGGTTGTATTTCCCCTTGGAATTTACCCTTATATCTTTTTTCTTGGAAAATAGCACCTGCATTGGCCGCTGGAAATACAGTGGTGGCAAAACCTTCCGAAATTACACCTTATACTTCGTATCTTCTCTCAACGGTTTGTAAAGAAATCAATTTTCCCAAAGGCGTATTGAATATAGTGCATGGATTGGGCGCTAGAGTAGGACAAGCTATTGTAGAACATAAAGATATCAAAGCTGTTGCTTTTACTGGAGGTACACAAACGGGTCGTATTATAAATGAAATTTGTGCGCGTCAGTTCAAAAAAGTATCTCTAGAATTAGGGGGTAAAAATCCAAATATTATCTTTTCAGATGCCAATTTAGATGAGGCTATTGATACTACTATTCGTTCTTCTTTCAATAATCAAGGGCAAATTTGCCTTTGTGGCAGTAGGATTTTTATTCAAGAGTCTATTTATGAAACTTTCAAAACTCGTTTTTTAGAAAAAATAAATAATCTAAAAGTAGGAGATCCGCTTACCGATGTCAACTTGGGTGCGGTAGTGAGTCAAGATCATCAAAAGAAAATTCTATCCTATATCCAATTGGCAAAAGAAGAAGGCGGAACTATTCTCACCGGTGGGGAAGCGTATCATCCCGAAGGTCGATGTGAAAATGGTTTTTTCATAAAACCTACGGTTATTGAAGGATTGAGTCATTTATGCAGAGTCAATCAAGAAGAGATTTTTGGGCCAGTGGTTACACTTACGCCATTCAAATCTGAAATAGATGCCATTGAGATGGCAAATAGCACACCTTATGGATTGGCTTGTAGTATTT
>JBIPMU010000215.1:0-3111 GCA_044377205.1 Chitinophagales bacterium
TCGGAATTAGTTCAATTATCTGAGACAGAATGGCGATATGAAGTTAGCGCCAATCGATTTCTTCACAATATGGTTCGTCGAATTGTAGGTACAATGCTTTTGGTAGGTAGGAATAAGCTATCTTTTAAAGAATTTGAGTATGCTATGGACACTCAAACCGATATGAAATATATACAATTAGCACCTTCCAATGGGCTTCATTTAGTGGATATTACATATCCTTTTTTATTTGAAAAATAAGTAGAAAACCTATTGTAAGTTATCTTTTTTTATCAAATTTGTATTTTCATTTTTTCTTTATATTAAATAAAGTACTTTTGTAGCTTCATGGAATCGACCTTATATCAAAAAATTTTAAGAGAAATAGTTCCTTTTAAAAAATGGTTTATTTTAGCTGTTTTTCTAGCTGTAATTATATCTTTTTTAGCGCCAGTTCGGCCATTTTTTATTCAGTATATTATTGATCATGATATTTCGAATCATGATAAAAAGAGCTTATCCATTCATGCTTTATACCTTTTTTTATTATTAACTTTAGAATCGTTATTGCGGTATTTTTTTATTTATATTACTGCTTGGTTTAGCCAAAATATTGTACATGATATTCGAAAACGAGTTTTTGAAAAATTAACCCATATTCACATACAGTTTTTTGATAAAACGCCCATTGGTACGCTTACTACACGAACTATAAATGATACCGAAACCATAAATGAAGTATATTCTGAGAATTTCTTTACCATTATTTCAGATTTTCTGACTATTATTTTTGTTTTGGGAATAATGCTTTATACCGATATTAAATTGACATTGATATCCCTTATAACATTGCCACTTTTGTATTGGGCTACGTATATTTTTAAGGAACGTGTTAAATCCGTTAATCAAAAAATTCGTGATAAAATTAGCGAATTCAACGGATTTACACAAGAGCATTTATCAGGGATTAAATTAACAAAATCGTTTCATGCAGAAGAAGTTGAAATGAAAAAATTTGAATCCATAAACAATGATTACACCGCACTGAATATCAAGGCTATATGGTATTACAGCTGGTTTTTCCCTGTTTTAGAAACCCTTATAGCTATCAGTATAGGATTAGTAGTAGCAGGTGTATCTTTATTTAGCTTTAGCGATATTCATTATAGTGCAGGTATGATTTCGGCTTTTATTTTATATTTGAATATGCTCTTTAGACCTATGCGATTTTTGGCTGATAAATTCAATCAACTTCAAATGGGATTTGTGGCTTGCGAACGAGTATTTAAATTGTTGGAAACACCATCGTTGGAACAAGATAATGGTACTGAATTATTAAAATCTGTGCATGGTAAAATAGCGTTTAAAGATGTGGAATTTAGTTATTTGCCCGAACAAAAAATTCTTCATGGAATTAGTTTTAGTATAGAAGCTGGAAAGTCATTGGCTATAGTGGGTGCTACGGGAAGTGGTAAGACTAGTATTATTAATATTCTCAATCGTTTTTATCCTATTGAAAAAGGAGCAATTCTTCTCGATGATATCAATATTAATAAATATACCATTGCATCGCTTCGAAGTCATATTGGAATGGTACTGCAAGATGTATTTTTGTTTTCAGGTTCAATTTTGGACAATATCCGCTTGGAAAATTATAATTTTACCAAAGAAGATGCTATGAAATTAGCTGCAGAATTGGAAATCAATGATTTTTTCAATCAATTACCGCAAGGGTTTGACTATGAAATCATTGAACGAGGCAATAGCCTTTCTCATGGTCAGCGTCAAGTGATTTCGTTTTTTAGAGCTATAGTCAAAAATCCGTCTATTCTAGTGCTTGACGAAGCTACGTCTTCTATCGATTCAAATACAGAATATTATATCCAAAAATTGATTCCAAAAATCATTAAGAAAAAGACTTCAATAATCATTGCGCATAGATTGTCTACGATTATGTCTGCCGATAAAATTCTTGTGCTAAATAAAGGAGTAATAGTAGGAGAAGGATCACATGAGCAACTCTTAGCCTCAAATGCTCATTATCAAAAATATTTTACAGAACTAGAAAATTAGTTATAATTGAAGATTAATTTTAAGAAATAAGATTATTCTTCTCCGTTGAATTGTCTCCAATGCCACATATTTTTAACGGTACCATTTTCTATTTTCATAATGCCTGGATTGCTTCGAATCATAGTTTTAAGGGCTGTTTCATCTGCAGATAGGTATATAAAATCATCTCCCATTTCTTTTTTCATCGATTCGTCTTGCATTGGCAAAAGCATATACGTCTTGATACCTTTTGCGTTCATTTTTTTAGCAAATGGAACTATCTTTTCCTTCAATGCCTCGCGATTTGTTTTAGCCAATTTACTACATACAATCCAGTAAGTCACTTGAGTTTCGTTAAGCAAATCTTGGGTAATATCAGCATCTTGGTCATTTGTAAGTCTTAGATTTTTGATTGGAGCCAAAATTCCTTCGTCAATGACTTTATCCAATCTATCCGCATATTGCCAAATAGTATCGGTAGGCAATTCATTGATACCAAATTCTTTTTTCTCTCCCGTTTGAGTGTTTTTGTATATCAATATATTTTCAATTATAGCGGGTTTTTCATCTATCATTTTATCTTTGATATTATTCCCGATAGCATACGGGCGAAAATCTACTATAGGCAAGGTCCACACAAAATTATATAGGCAGAACATGAGAGCCAATCCTGTCCCAGTTAAAGTAATACTATCTTGAATTTTAGAATTAAATACAGGTTTAATATCATTTTTGTACCATACTATAAGTAAGGATAAAATTGTGAGTAAAATGTCTTTGTAGAATGTTACCCAAGGTTTTAATTTCATAAAATCGCCAAAACAGCCACAATCGGTTACTTTCATTTTTGTAACAGTGAATTCACAAGCAAGACAGCTTCCGCTCATTTTGCAGTAACCGAGAAATCCTAAACATAAAAATAAAGAAAGCGAAAGGGCTTGTCTTCTTTTGGTATCATTATTTAGGAGACTGCTGATAAGTATTAAAACAAATAAAAATAAGGGAACTAATATCCCCATTTTTGTAATACAATGTCCAGAAAGGTATGAATATCCTGTAAGGAAAAGGAAAAATATATTG
>JBIPMU010000298.1:0-3108 GCA_044377205.1 Chitinophagales bacterium
ATTATACATAAAATATAAAATCCAGAGTGTATCATTGAAACAAAAACTCTACTATTATGGAGCATTAAAATCTGCAGAATATCTTATTAATGAAACACTTGAGAATTATACCATTATTTTGGAAGATATTATAGATGAAAAACTAAAGGATTCTGAATAATTTTTCTTTTTTTTTGCTTTATTGTTGTTATATTTGTGCCAATAATTAACGAACCAATTTGAAGAGAATCAAATTATTATCTATTTTTTTGATAAT
Organism: Chitinophagales bacterium; assembly: GCA_044377205.1. Taxonomy (GTDB): domain Bacteria; phylum Bacteroidota; class Bacteroidia; order Chitinophagales; family JADJOU01; genus CHPMRC01. Next base: position 257 of record JBIPMU010000298.1, read on the forward strand.
GGTAAGCACTAACGCTTATTGTCAAATAACCTTGTCCGATAATAAAACAGCATCACAATTGGTACAGAAAATTCTGGGTTCGGGAATTACAGTATCTAATCCTACTCTCAATTGTACTGGGGTAGCCAATGCTACTTTTACCACAGGAACTACAAATTTAGGACTTACAGGAGGCATTGTTTTGACTACAGGAAGAGCTATAACTGTATCCCCAACAAGTATTGGAATAAACGGTTCTTCCACATCTTCCCCAAACAATGTAAATTTTGTGAATACTATAGATCCTGATATTCAAATATTAAAACCAGGGTTTACACAGCGAGATTTGTGTCGTCTTGAGTTTGATTTTGTCCCAAAAGGCGATACCCTTTCTATGAATTATGTATTTGCATCAGAAGAATATACGTCCAATAATTGTTCACAGTTTAGTGATATTTTTGGAATATTTATCTCTGGGCCAGGGATTATTGGTAATAAGAATATTGCATTAGTGCCCAATACATCTGTGCCAGTATCTGTCAATAGTATAAACGATGGAACAGGATTAGGCCCTAATTGTACTTCACTTCACCCCAACTCTCCTTTTACTTCCTTATATTTATCAAATGTTTCTACAAACATATCATATAATGGCTTTACAAAGCTGATGACAGCCACTACCCCCGTTACTCCTTTTGGAACATATCGTGCCAAAATTGCAATTGTAGATATTTCAGATTCTTTTAATGATTCGGGGGTTTTTGTAGGAGAAGAAAGTTTTACTTCTGAGCCAATTTTAGGATTGGAAAAATCTTCTACGGGCGGTCTTACTACAAGTCCACTTTATGCTATAGAAGGCTGTAATCCCAGTGTAGTCAAATTCAAAAGGAAGAAAAACAATGTACCGTTGATAGTTAATTTAAGTTATTCTGGAAATGCTATAATAGGAACTGATTTTTCAGCGGCCGCTACATCCTTTACCATACCAGCTGGCGATACCATTTTTAATTTTAACTTAACAGCATTAGCAGACAATTTAATAGAAAATAATGATTCTGTAAAAGTCCGATTTACAGTTGTAGGGAATAGTTTTTCGGATTCTGTAGTATTTTATATCAAAGATTTTGCTTCAGGATTACAAGTATTTAATTCATCAAACGACACAACAATTTGTTTTGGCAATTCTATCCAGCTTTATGCAAATAATTTGCCAGCAAATTATAGTGCATTTTGGACTCCTAGTTCAGATTTATCCAATCCTAGTATTCTAAATCCTATCCTGACACCAAATACTACCAATGGATTTACAAATTATATTATTTCGCTAAGAATTAATCATCCTGGATGCCCTTTTATAGATTCCAATGTGATTGTTCAAATACAGCCATCTCCCATATTATTTTTGGGGCCTTCATCGCAGATTGTTTGTAGAGGCGACACACTTCAACTAAGTGCCTTGATATCACCTGCCGGCAGTTATACGTTTTCTTGGGCGGCCAATCCTACATTAAGTGCTACCACGATTCTCAATCCTAAAGCTATTTCACTTACCAATCAAACCTATTTTTTCACAGCGACAACCAATATAGGATGTTCCAAAACTGATTCGACCAAAATAGTCATTTCCAATGTAAGAAATGAAGTTTTAACTATAAAAAGCGATACAACTTCATGTGGACTAGGTAATGGAAAGATAAAAATTACGATGAACGGAGTGAATCCTCCATACCAATTTTCAATAAATAATGGAACATTTGTTACCTCAGATACTTTTACAGGACTTGCGAGTGGTTCATATAATATTAGAATTAGGAATGGAGCAAATTGTGTTTTTGACACCACTATTGTAGTTGTATCAGGTCCTTCAGCGCCTGTTTTGACATTAGCTACTACCTCTACAACATGTGGATTGATCAATGGAAAAATAAATGCAAGTATAACGGGAGGAGTAGCACCTTTTTCATATTTATGGAGTACAGGAGCCACTTCAAAAGATAGTTTAATAGCATTATCTTCGGGAAATTATAGTTTGACTATTACGGATTCAAAAAATTGTGTTAATGCAAAAACGACATCGGTCCTAGGCAGTACTGGAGTTTCTTCAAATTTGCAAAAGAATAATGCAACCTGTGGTCTGCCTAATGGAAATATAAACACTATAATTACGGGAGGAGTATTGCCATATAAATATTTATGGAATACAGGTGATACTACTCAAAATTTATCTAATCTCAATGCCGGAAATTATAAAGTTACTATTACCGATAATGTGGGTTGTACACGAATAGATTCATCAATTATAACTAATTCAATCAATGTCAATTTTTCTAAATCAATAATTAATTCTACTTGTAATCAATCAAATGGTAGTATTGGGTTAAGCAATCTGGTAGGCATTAGTCCATATAGTTATCTATGGAGTAATGGGGCTACTTCGCAAAACATTTCTAATTTACTGCCTGGGACATATTTTATTACGGTTACGGATGCTAATTTATGTTCAAAAAAAGACACGATTATAGTAAGCTCATCTATACCTGCATCCTATTCATTAGCCATTGCGAATTCAAAATGCAATTTGCCTAATGGCGCCATTCAAATTACAGGGCTTTCGGGGATTTCGCCATTTACATTTTCTTGGAGTAATGGGGCAACCTCTCAAAACATTTCAAATATAGCGCCGGGAACATATACTGTAAGTGTGACAGATGGTAATGGATGTGTATACACAAAAAATACAGCAGTCCAAAATAACTCAAATCCAGTTTTAACCCTTACAAAAACAAATGCAACTTGTGGCAACTCCAATGGATCGGTCATTGCTAATGTATCTAATGCCGTTGGGACGATACTATATAGTTGGAATACAGGTC
>JBIPMU010000217.1:0-3102 GCA_044377205.1 Chitinophagales bacterium
CGGATTTGAATTAATAGCATATGCAGGCCCAGAAACGGGTGTAAAAGATAGAGCTTCTTATGTATTGAAACAAAATAAAATTGTTTTGGTATTGACTACGAGCTTGGATCCAAATAGCGATATTTCTGAATTCGTAAAATTACATGGAGATGGTGTAAAATCACTTTCTTTATGGGTAGATGATGCTACAAAAAGCTATGAAGAGACTACAAAACGTGGCGCAGTAGGTGTTATTGCTCCAAAAATATTAACAGATGAACATGGAGAAGTTGTAATTTCAGCTATCAAGACCTATGGAGATACTATTCATACATTTGTAGAAAGAAAAAATTATAAAGGTGCATTTTTACCTGGATTTCAACCTGCAAATAGCTTATTTAAAGTTGAACCTATTGGGCTAAAATTTGTAGACCATTGTGTGGGAAATGTAGAATTAGGAAAGATGAATGATTGGGTAGAATTCTATGAAAAAGTAATGGGATTTGGCCTTCTACTGACATTTGACGATAAAGATATTTCTACAGAGTATACTGCACTGATGAGTAAAGTAGTAAGTAATGGCAATGGATATATCAAATTTCCTATAAATGAGCCTGCAGAAGGAAAGAAAAAATCACAAATAGAAGAATATATAGATTTTTATAAAGGAGCAGGTTGTCAACATATAGCTATTGCTACTGATGACATAATTCATACAGTTGGTGAATTGAGAAAAAGAGGTGTAGAATTCTTGTATGTGCCAGATACATATTATGATGATGTAATGGATAGAGTTGGACATATCAATGAAGATATAATGAAGTTGAAAGCATTGAATATATTGATAGATAGAGATGAAGAAGGATATTTATTGCAAATTTTTACAAAACCTGTAGAAGATAGACCTACCTTATTTTATGAAATCATTCAAAGATGTGGAGCAAAATCTTTTGGAAAAGGTAATTTCAAAGCGTTGTTTGAGTCTATCGAAAGAGAACAAGAAAGAAGAGGGAATTTATAAGATTTCCCTTTTTAGTAAATATAAAAAAGCCTCAATCAATGATTGAGGCTTTTTTATATGTTCGAAATAATTGTTTACTATTTCTCAGGTTCAGCAGCTGGCTGCTTATCGCGTAATTGATTAAAGAAATCTACTTCTGCATCTGTAGCTTTTCTACCAGGAGATACCGAAGATGGTGTATAGACAGGTTTTGGGGCTTCTACCGGAGGAGTTTTCACCTCTGGTGTTGCCGAAGATGAAGTTGTTGATGCGCTGTTCTCTAATTTTGGATTTGATGGGATCATAGATGGATCCTGTGTTTTTTCTTCACCTTTTTGAACATTATTCTCTGGCTTGATAATAGATTCAGGATTGTTGCCTTTTTTTGGATTATATTTCAGCGGTTCGTTCAATTCTTTTACAAAAAGAGAGCCTACTCTTGTTAGCTTTTTCTTATTAGCAAAAAGAAGCAACTGTTGTTCATTTAATTTTAATGAGTAAGTTGTATTAAAGATTACATCTTCTTCTTTTCCGTCCAAGATTTTATCACTTTTTATATTCCCATCTGTTTCAATAACCTTTAGCACCGCCATAGCTTTCTTGATATTACCAGTTCCTTTTGATTTTTTACTATTTGTTCCCTCATTTTTTTCTTGAAGCATAATATTCTTTTCACTGTCATTAAATAAAAGATAAACTTTATCGTCTAACATAAATGAATATGATCCCATATAAGGTAATGCATAAGATCTATATGGACCTTGACTTCGATTTAATACTTTTGTCCATTCAATATTTCCTTGTTCATCAGATTTAACAATTAATATTTTACCATAATAATACTCATAATATGTTCTTCTTCCATCTGTATAAGATGTTACTTCATACTCTTCTGTCAAATATAGTGTGCCTCCATCAGACATAGCATATTGACCCAAAATTACCATATTATTATCAAATCCTTTATCTTTATCTGCTTTTTTTTCAGCTTTCTTATCGCTGTTAAAAAAATATTTATATTCTTCATCCGTAAACTTTGTGATATTCTTGGCTCTTAATTCCAAGGTCTTTTCATCAATTACAACATTTACGATTCCATTTATTTTAGTTCTACTTTTTTTATTACTATAGAGCCCCATTACATTTAGGGTTTCCGTATATTCATTATTATCTATATATACTTTATGAGGATGAACGGTTGGCGAAAAATCCAGATTGATATTTTTTATGTTCTCTCCATTATTTGAAATCTGTAGAATATGATTTTCATAATCTAGTGTACCTCCAAAAATACCTTTTTTGGTTGTTTTTTCATAATTTATATATACATTTCCCTGATTTGATATTACCGTGTTATTTACATCAACGTCTCTATCGTTTAATTTTAAATTTACATCTTTGGACCATATTTTATCAAAATTATTGTCAAAACAAGCAATGCTAACATATTTTTGTTTATCTTGATCAAAATAATTATAAAGAATAATTTTGCTTTTATCCTTTGAAAAATTGTAACGAATAGCATTATTATTAGAAGGCGTTAGCATAAAAGTTCCAAAAGCAAGTGCCAATGCATTGATTTTAGAGGCAGTATGTTTAAAAGTGCCAATTTGTTCAATTTTGTCTGATGCTCTTAAATCTTTAGTTAACTCATTTTTAAAAACAAAATATTGTTTTTTTTCTTTCTTATATAAAATACAATAAATCTTATCTCCAACTTGCATCATACCATCTAAAACATAGTCTTTTGCTTTCCAATTGCTACTTTCCCAATCTTTTTGCTCTACAGTTTCAAGTAGCTTTAAATTTTTATCATATCTTTTGATTTTTAACTTTTTTATTGATTTCCCTAGTTTTTTTATGCCAATTGTAATTATTTCCCCTTTGCTATTTGTAGCTGCAAACTGAGGCAATTTGTCTCCTTTAACCTCTTCGCTCCAGTTAACTTTATAATCTTGTGAAAATATATTTAAAGAAATAGACATTACAAAAATTAGAATAAGTTTATGTTTCATATTTGATAAAATTTTGGCAAAAGTATATATTTTATTGTAATTAAAAATCTAAATTTGTTTCATTTACAGAGGTTTTTGAAAATCGAACCCCACATATTTAGTCTGTAT
>JBIPMU010000218.1:0-3083 GCA_044377205.1 Chitinophagales bacterium
CTCTATCAATTAGTTGGATTGACTCCCGATTCTTTTTGTGTGGGGCAGATTGCAAAGATTTATTACAATGATAGCAATTTGAACAAAAATAATTTTTATTGGTATTTGAATAATGGCTTTAGACCTACTGATAGTAATAGGCAGATAGATATAAAATTTACAAATACAGGAATTCAATGGTTTTCATTAGTTGTAGAAAATAAAATAAATAAATGTCGGGACACAGTTCGAAAAAGCATTATTACGATGCCCAGTATGAATATTTTCTATTCCAATACCGCAGATACGGCATATCCATTGTGTTTTGGTGCTTCTAGTACGCTCGTACTAAGAGATTTGAATGGTACCGCTACAACCAATCTTTGGTATTTGAATAATGATACAACTTCTTATAAAATCACTTCTCCTACGTTCCCACTCAAACCAGGGGAGAATAAAATTGTAGGAATCATTCAAAATCGATTTGGTTGTCGAGATACAATTATCAATTATGATACTGTAATTGCGCCTCGAGCAAATTTTCAACTCGATGATAATCAAATATGTAAAGGAAATACTATAGCTTTCATGCTAACGAATCAGTTTGATGTGGATTCAATACTTTGGGATTTTGGCGATGGCAATGTAATGAAAACTAAAAATATAGATACGCTCTATCATACTTATTATCAATCGGTGCCAAACAATGATTCGATTTCTGTTTCGCTCGTTTTATCTGCTAAAGGAGGATTATGTCCCGCATCAGTTTCAAAAAAAATAGTTGTACTTGAGTCATTGCCTGTTATTGATACATCCATTGATTCTATTTGCAAAGGTGATTTCTTACTTAAAAATATATCGCCCAAAGGAGACAGTTTTCTCTGGAATTTTGGAAATGGAAAATCCTCTTATCTCAAAAATCCTACAGTAAATTTTGATAAATCAGGCACTTATTTCGTTCAATTAATAGCTTATCGAAATCCATTGGGATGCCCCGATACTAATTCGTTTAAGTTATTCGTAAAACCTAGTCCATCACTTGTAGCTTCTATTGATACGGTTTGTCTAGCCGATAGCAATATTTTGAAAGCTAAAGATACTAGCGTCTATTCAAAAATATGGATTTCTCCAAAAATAAATGGACTTAACTGGGTAGATACTATTCAAAAATTAAAATTAGACTCTACACAAAAAATCAAATTAAATGCTATAAATTCATATGGATGTTCGGATTCCCTTTATATTACCGCAGGAGTTATTAGACCTTTTAAAATGGATTCGCTTGACACAATAGTCGTACAAGGAAAAAATGTAGTTTTGCCCATTGCAATTAATAATGGTTTATACAAATATCGTTGGATGCCCCAGCCTATCAATTTTCCTTGCTTGGATTGCTCCAATCCCGAAATTACGGTAATGGAAAACAAAATATATGAGTTAGAATGGCGCGACACTTTTGGATGTTTTATCAATAAAGCTATTTTTGATTTAAAAATATATCCTGATATTGGCGTAAAAGTTCCTACAGCTTTTACACCCAATGCCGATGGTAATAATGATATAATGTATGCCCGAGGGTTTGGAATTAAAAAATTATTGCATTTCAAAATTTATAATCGTTGGGGTCAATTGCTATTTTTCACCCAAGATGAGAATATTGGATGGGATGGCTTTTACAAAGGTCAACTTCAGCCTGTAGATACATATTATTATAATGTTTCCGCTGAATCCTTCATTCCGGGTAAAATTTTATCTTTTGAAGGTAATTTTTTATTGTTGAAATAGACAATATAACTATTTTTATAAATTTAGTCGAAACTTATTGTTTCAAATCAAGGTTATTTCAATTTTTAGAATAGTTCTAAATAATATTGCTTATTTTTGTCAATCAAATTATGAATGCTGTAGATAAAAAAATGGAAAATACAAACGATTTATTAATCGAAAAAGCTACCGAATTAGACTACAAATATGGATTTGTAACGGATATTGAGCAAGAATTTGCCAATAAAGGTTTGTCCGAAGAAATCGTTCGTTTTATTTCGGCAAAAAAAGAAGAGCCAGAATGGATGCTTGAATGGCGATTGACTGCATTCAGACAATGGCTTCGTATGGAAGAACCAAAATGGGTAAATGTTACCTATCCTCAAATTAACTTTCAAGATTTGATTTATTATGCGGCGCCAAAGAAAAAAGCAAAACTAAATTCACTTGACGAAGTAGATCCCGAAATAAGAAAAACATGGGACAAACTAGGAATTAGTAATATGGAGCAAAATAAGCTCGCCAATGTTGCTATGGATTTTGTAATGGATAGTGAAAGTGTATTTACATCTTTCAAAGATGAGTTGGAGAAAAAGGGCATTATTTTTTGCAGTATTTCTGAAGCTATAAAAAACCACTCAGAATTAGTTCAAAAATACATAGGCTCAGTAGTACCGCCCCGCGATAATTATTATTCTGCACTCAATTCAGCAGTATTCAGCGATGGGTCTTTTGTCTATATTCCCAAAGGGGTTCGTTGTCCTATGGAATTGTCTACGTATTTTAGAATCAATGCTGAAAATACAGGGCAATTTGAGCGTACGCTTATTATTGCCGATGATGATAGTTTTGTGAGTTATTTGGAGGGATGTACAGCACCACAACGTGATGAAAATCAATTACACGCTGCAGTTGTGGAATTAGTAGCACACGATAGAGCCGAAATTAAATATTCTACTGTTCAAAACTGGTATCCTGGCGATGCGGAAGGAAAAGGGGGTATTTATAATTTTGTAACCAAACGTGGTATTTGTCAAGGGGTAAAATCCAAAATTTCTTGGACGCAGGTAGAGACAGGCTCTGCCATTACTTGGAAATATCCATCTTGTATCTTGAAAGGGGATGATTCTATCGGAGAATTTTATAGTGTAGCCGTTACCAATAATCATCAGCAAGCTGATACAGGTACAAAAATGATTCATATTGGAAAAAACACTCGAAGTAGAATCGTTTCCAAAGGAATTTCAGCGGGAAAAAGTCAAAATTCGTATAGAGGATTGGTACAAATCAATAAAACAGCCCACAATGCCTATAATTTTTCTCAATGTGACTCTATGCTT
>JBIPMU010000219.1:0-3066 GCA_044377205.1 Chitinophagales bacterium
AACTTTTTGCAATTTGAGGGAATTTTTCTAAGAAACGGATTTTTTGATAATAAGCATATCTATTATATCCTGCAAAAATCTCATCACCTGCATCGGCACTTAAAGCCACTTTCACACTACTTGCGGCTAGTTTACTCACCAAAATAGTAGGAATTGCGCTGCTATCGGCAAAGGGTTCGTCGAAGAATTGAGGCAACATTGGTACTATATCCAAAGCATCTTTTTCGGTACAATAAAGCTCTTGATGTTCGGTGCCTAAATAATTTGAAATCTTTTTAGCAAAAGGGGCTTCATTTAAATGTATATCGCCCACTCCTATCGTAAAAGTTTTAATTTTTTGGGTAGCTTCAGCTTGAAGCATTGCGGTAACACATGTGCTATCATACCCACCGCTCAAGAATACACCAACGGGTACATCAGCTACCATACGGTATTGAAAGGCTTTTTTTAGAATTTTTTCGGTTTCTTCTATCGCCTCTTCATAGCTTATATCTAGCTTGGGGAGTTGATAGGCATTTAGAACATTCCAATATTTTTTGGTTTCAAAATCCATTTTTTGGATAGAAATTTCTAAAAAATGCCCAGGTTTGAGCTTATGTGTATTTTTAAAAATACAATTGGGCGTGGGAACATAACCATAATTCATATAAGAAGCTAACGAATCTAGACAAATCCTTTTTTTGAAAGCGGAATGCCTCATCAGCGCTTTGAGTTCGGAGCCAAATAAAAAGAGCCCATCATGCCAATAATAGAAAAAAGGTTTGACCCCGGCTCGGTCTCTAAAAGCATAGACTTTTTCGCTTTTTTTATTTAGTATTACAAAGGCAAACATTCCAATCATCTTATCAACGCAGCTAGTATGCCATTCCTGAAAAGCATGAAGGATTACTTCGGTGTCTGATTGGGTGTGAAATGAATGTCCAAGAGCAAGGAGCTCTTCTTTTATCTCATGAAAATTATAGATTTCGCCATTGAATATAAGTACATATTCTGCATACGTCATTGGCTGGCTGGCATGGGTAGATAAATCAATGATAGATAATCTTCGGTGAGCTAATCCTATATGCGCTATGTCCAGCGATTCAAAAAAATACCCTTCACCATCTGGTCCACGATGCATCATGGTGCGATTCATAGTTTGAAGCTGCTCCAAGCTACTTTTTTTGTTAAAATCTATAAATCCAGAAATTCCGCACATGTTTTTTCAATTCAATACGAAAAGCAAATATAATCATTTATAGCTTATTGTTTCTATTGAGATTTTAAATAAGATTATTAATTGAGCTAAAATATGAGTCATTTATATCGAATGTATTAGGATTTATAAAATTGCAAAATGCTAACTTTTTTGCATGCTAAGCAAAAACTACTTTACAGATCTTATTATTTCAAAATCAATTAAAGTATTGAAAACAAATGGTAATAAAAGAATTTCTTATTTTTCAAGCTTTGTAAAAGTATGATTGAACCCCAATTTTATCATATTAATATCTTGTAGTAAAAATAAATTATTATAAAATCTATGGACTCAAATCGGTTGCATTCTATTTAACAATTTTTATTATATCAAAACCTCATAATTTGTGAATATATGCATTTATTTCTATACATTTGCAAAAAAATAATCATTGAGAAGAGTTTTAAAACGTGCTAAACATACCATCCAAATGGGAATAAATAGTCCTCTTGCGCGGACGATAGGTATATACACTTTTTTGAACTTTTTTTTGCGAGGTATTTCCTTTCTCATCACGCCTTTATTCACGCATTATATCAGCCCCGACGAATTTGGGACGCTTAATATCTACCTAAATTCAATTAATTTCGTGACCCCATTTGTATTTTTAGGCATAACAAATACGGTAGCGGTTGACTATTTCAAAACTAGTAGAGAGGCGCTTTCTCGCCATATTGCTACTTCGTTGCTCTTGTCTTTGGGGACTGTGGGGGTGTTTTTTTTGTTGATTATTGGGGTTCAAAATTTACTTGTATCTTATTTTCACGTATCGCTACTCTTGCTTTTGGCTATCCCTCTTTTGTGTTTTTTTAATCTGGTGATAGACCTTGCTTTTATTATTCTTAGAAATGAAAATCAAGTAAAAAAAGTTACCCTAGCTACCATTCTTAGAACACTCCTAGAGCTGGGAACTTCCTCAGTTTTTATCATACTACTCTTATGGGGATGGCAGGGAAGACTCTATAGCTTGGTCTTGGCAACTGCTCTAGTTTTTGTAGCCGGCATCGTGTATTTATTCAAAAAATACCAACTTTCATGGCAGTTCGACATTGCCTTTCTAAAAAAGGAATGGCAATACTGGATGTCAAGTATGATCGGATTTTGTTTTGTAATTTCATTTACTTCTATAGATAAATATATTATTAAATATTTTTGTACTCCTCAAGAACTAGGTGATTACAGCTTGGCTACACAGTTTGGATTCATCATTCTTACTTTTTCAAATGCTGCTATAGCCGGATACTTTCCTAATCTATATAAAGATTTAACTGAAAAAAAATCTCAATCAAAAATTTATAACAAAATAGCTCTTCTATTTGTAGCTTCTTTTTTAATCGTCATTTTATCAGTCGTGTTGGTATTTTTGATGATGAAGTTTTATGTAAATGATCGTTACATTGGTGCATGGAAATATTATTATTTAATAGCACTAACTTATGGATTATGGTCTTTTATTTCTATATTATATGGATTTTTACATTATTTCAAAATGGATAAAATCTTCATTACATTAGGGCTTTTTGCACTTTTTGTCTTAGTGCCACTCCAATACTTCGGAGCTTATTTCTATGGAATTTATGGACTCCTTTTGATTCAAATCATCTATTTTAGCACTTGTTTTTTAATCTTAGGAATAATTATATTCCGAAAAATGAATAATAATTAAAATGTCTAATTGTCTTTTTTGTAGTTCTGAAACTTTTGCGTACTTGCCTTTTGAAGATATTATTTTAAGTAAAATTAAACAAATAGGGGGCTTTAAATCCAAATTAAATTTTGTGGGGTTTGGTGCCGGAAGATTTCTTTTCAATGCAATGGCAAAAGGCTAT
>JBIPMU010000220.1:0-3058 GCA_044377205.1 Chitinophagales bacterium
GTATTGTTTTAGGTGGATTACTTATGGCTTTGGGACATTTGGTTCTAGCATTACCATCCGATTTCACTTTTTTTATTGGATTGGGGTTCTTAATTACAGGAAATGGATTTTTCAAACCCAATATTTCTTCACTATTAGGTACATACTATGCAGCCAATGATCCTCGAAAAGATACAGGCTATTCAATATTCTATATGGGTGTGAATATTGGCGCATTTTTGGGTAGTTTATTGTGTGGTTATTTGGGGCAGGAAATTAGCTGGCATCTTGGATTTGGCGTAGCAGGATTTTTTATGATTTTTGGACTTGTTGTATTTTTTCTCTACAAACATATTTTGGGCGAAAAAGGGTTAGAAGTTGATATCAATTGGCTTAATGCTTCTCATGTAGGAATCAAAAAAGAATATTTACTGTATTTAGGTGTATTTATACTAGTACCTATTTCTGTATTCTTGGTAAAATTCCATCAATTGACCACCTATTTTATGTTGCCGTTGTTTATTGTTTCAATTTTTTATGTTATATATTTGAGTAGACAATTTAGTACCGAAGAAAAAGAAAAACTTTGGGCTGCAGCTATTATGATTGTATTAACAGTAATGTTTTGGGGATTTTATGAACAATCTGGAGGAAGTTTAAATCTCATGGCAGATAGAAATGTAGATTTCACTGTAGGTAATTCCAAATTAGGTTCTGCTATGGTTAATAATTCACTGAATCCTTTCTATATTGTATTTCTTACACCTATTTTAGGCGCTTTTTATAATTATTTAAACAAAAAAGATAAGGCAATTACAATACCACAAAAATTTGCGCTTTCATTTATATTAGTTGGCGTAGGATATTTTATATTTTATATAGGGGGTATAGCAGGAAAAGCAAATGGAATGATGCCATTTATCTATTTTATGATGGCTTATTTCATTATAACATTAGGAGAATTATTTATTTCACCCATAGGGTTAGCTATGATTACAAAATTAAGTCCCATGAAAATGTTCGGTTTTATGATGGGCGTTTTCTTTTTGGCATCGGCTCTTGGACATAAATTAGCGGGATGGATAGGGACCCTAATGGCGATTCCTGAAAAAAATGCCAATGGCATGGATTTCACTCCCGTAGAATCTTTACCTATATATATGCAAGGATGCTATAATATTGCGTTAATATCATTTTTCATTGGTATCTTTATATTTATTATTTCTCGTTTTATACAAAAATGGATGCACGGTGTAAAATAAACCATTTAGTACAGTAAAAAAAACAACTAAAATTAAATTATTCAATAAAATCGTACAAAATGGCTTTTAAAATATGAAATTAAATAGGTTGAATAATGGTTATTTTTCAGGCTATGAATTTTGAAAAACCTTATCATTGCATAGCTTTTGCACAAATCTTTAAATGATATGAACATGTAATACCCAGCTTTATAAAAAATAATTTTGATAACATGCAAAAATTATTATCTTTGTCTCAACATTTTTAAACATTAAACTTAATATAAAATGAAAAAATTATTACTTTTATTAAATTTGATAGTATTTGCAACTAGTTCTATGCTATCTCAAGTTCCTAGGAAAGTTCTTTTCGAAGAGTTTTCTGGTGAAAACTGCCCTCCTTGTGCAGCAATTAATCCATATGTTACTGCATTAGCTGAACTAAATAAAGATAAGGTAATTTTAGTAAAATACCAAGTTCCTATTCCTTCTGCTGGTCCAATTTATAACCAATGGACAGCTGCTTCTTCTAGAAGTTCTTTTTATTCCGTTAATAGTGCTCCTTGGGGACAACAAGATGGTATAAATTTAACTTCTACGAGCCAACATCCTGCTAATTGGAATCAAGCAAAGATTGATGCTAGATTTGCTATTCAATCTCCTATTTCTATAAATGCAAATTTTAATTTCAGTAGTAATAGACAAAAAATTATTTTTAATTATTCAATTAAAAATGAAACATCTGCTGCAGTTACTGGCACTTATGTAACCCATGTTATTTTAATTGAAAAATTAATGAAATATCCAACTGCTCCTGGTACAAATGGTGAAACAGAATTTCATCATGTAGCGAGATATATGCATCCAACAACTTCTGGATTAAGCACAGTAATTCCCTCAGCTGGCCAAACTTCATCAAAATCTGATTCTTTTAACATTCCTTCTTATATAAGATCTATTGGTGAATTAGGATTAGTAATATTTGTTCAGAATTCTGCTACTAAAGAGGTTATCCAAGCTGCTATAATTGACGAGGTGTATCCTCCAAATTATTCTGATGCTTCATTAAAAGCTTTTCCATCTAAAGTTACTGATTTTTGTCCACAAACTGAAACTCCTAAATTTAGAATATATAATAAAGGAACTAAAGCTATTACATCTGCTAAAGTTTTCTATAAAATCAATACAGATTCATTAGTTTATAATTTTTCTGGCAATATTGCTATTAAAGATTCTTCTAATGAAATTTCACTTTCTCCTGTAAATTTACTTCCTAATCAATATACAATATTTCAATATGGCATTTTAGATATTAATGGAGGAGCTGACGAAAATGTAAATAATAATTCTGCAGCTGCTGGAATTTATTCTACTAAAAATACTGATACTATAAATACAGGAAATATTTTATTCTCTGAAACTTTTGAATCTAAGTCTCTTGGAAGTAGAAGTTTTGATAATGGTGGAACAACAGATTTGTCTTCTGCTGGATTTGTAGTAGATAAAACAGTAAGCACTACAGTATCTCAAAATTTAGGTGGATTTGGTAAATCTAATAAATCGTTTAGAATATTACCTTTTAGAACTACTTCTGTTTCTGTAATGTTTAATAAATTGAACTTTACTAATATTAAAGCATCTGATTCGGATATATACTTTAAATTTAGTTCTGCTTATGCTAGATTTGCAGACACTACAGATGATGTTTTAAATTTTGAATTTTCTACAGATTGTGGTATTACATGGAATTTATTAGCTCAAAAGACTGCTAGTGAATTAGCTACAGGAAACAACAATAATCAAAGCTTTTATTATACTTCTTTTTTTGAATGGAAAAC
>JBIPMU010000221.1:0-3051 GCA_044377205.1 Chitinophagales bacterium
ATTCAAAATAGATGATGTAGCGCCAGAAATAGCAACTCCATTTCGTTTCCATTGATAAGAAGTTGCTCCTGGAGCTGTTACCGACAAGCTATAATTATTACCTGCTACAATATTGGTACTGGATGGCGCTGATGTAATAGCAAGCGGTGATGAAAAAGAAATCTTGGCAGAGGAACTATCGGCACAAGTTATACTTTTGAGGGCTACAACTTTATATACTCCAGTATCGGCGAATCCTATATTTAACTTAATCAATGAATCGGTAGAATTTCCTACAATAAATGTATCATTTTTGTACCAACGATAGAAATTAGCTCCCGAAGCCAATATTTTAAGTCTTAAATTAGCTGATCCCGAACATAAATTTTGGTTTGAGAGCGTTGACAACAAAATCGGTTTGGTAATCATCGCATTTCTATTCAAATAATTTGCAAAACTATTTCGATAACATGTAGCCGAATTCTCCCTTACTTGCACATAATATTGAGTGCCAAATTTTGTATTTAGATTCCTTACAATCAACGAATCGGTAGTAGTCCCTTCATAGTCAGCATTATTGGTGAGTGCTGTCCACACATTGCTACCCGAATCCAATTTGAACCATTGATAAGCAAGAGGATTCCCTCCAACTTTGGCTTCTTGTGCTTTTACTTTCAAAGAAAATTGTGTCATTTCGCAAGTATAAACAAGCTTGGGTTCTTGAATTATAAAAGGTGCATTGGCAAGCGATAGTGGAAATGAACCCAAATCGTGTTCCAAACAAGATTCGGAATCATCGCTTAACCAATCTGAAAGCAAAAAGGTAGCTTTGGGTGCTACTACGTCCAATCTTCTTTTCATATTATATCCCGGTAAATCTACTGGAGTTTGAACAATATCAATATCTATTCCTCCTTTTTCCAAACGAAATTCATCATTTTGATTAAAACCCGAGCCAAAATTAGCATTAGGCAACAATCCACAAATTTCTCCAGTTCCAAGTAAAATCGTTTTGTTAGGTGCTAATGTTCCAGTCAATGTAAGTGAAGTACTTGGCAATGCATCGCCTACATTAGCATATCGTTTCAAGGTATATTGGTTTAAAGTTACCGTATTTGGGGTAGGATTGTATATTTCCACAAAACCATCAGAACCTACTTCTTCATCAAACAACTCTGAAATAAAAATGTCAGAATACAAAATGGTACTTGTCAATACCTCACAATTTGTTGTATCTGAATTGGTAATGTTAAAAGATACGGAATTACTTACACAGATTCCATTTGAAGCTACAATGGTTCCTGATTTGGCATCCAATCCTACTTGTACTTTTAGAATCATATTATTGGACTCTACTTTTTTGAGCAAAACACTTCCCAAATTAGCCGAACCATTGGTCATATCAAAAACAGATGCACTATCGGGGACAATGGAAACAACTGTCCCAAAGGGCCCCGAAGTAGGTGAAATAGTAATTTGACTAACACAGGTTACTTTCAATTTATAAATACGGGTATCTGTTCCTACTGAATTAGATGCCGAAATTGTAATATTAAAATCTCCCGGAACAGAAGGTACTCCCGATATAATTCCTGTCAACGTATCTATTGTCAATCCCGAAGGCAGGTTGACAACCTTAAACTTAGTGGCAGGATTGGTTGTTTTAATAGTATCGCTAAACGAGGCATTTCTTGCGGTACTTTTTGACAACACATTTGTAATAGAAGGAAAACCAGCAGGCAAATCGCCCACCAGTTTTACGTCATCAATTCTAAAAGATGCGACACCACTCGTTTGTGTAAAACGAATTCTCAAGTTAGAAGTAGAAGGAATCGTACCTGATGCCGTAACCAAAACCCAAACCGAAGTTCCCGTTCCTGTAGGTCTTGTATAGGTCAATTGTGTCCACGAAACACTATCAGAGCTCACCTCTACTTTCAGTTCATTGCTAGAAGTAGTATTAGACTTATAATGTCCAAAACTTAATACGATATTTGAATAATTAATGGTATTAATACCTGATACGATAAAATTCCTCCCAATAGTATTGGCAAAATTAATATTTCCCGATGCCGATGCATTTGTATACGTGGAGGGTAATGTAGTTCTCACATCCGCTGTACCCGCAAAAACAATAGGTGCATTATTTTCAAATATATGTGATGCGATAGCAGTAGTGCCTGTTGGGCTACCCATATTTTCACTAAAGATTGTAGTTTGTGAATGTAGCAAATTGCATACAAAAACAAAAAGTGGAAGTAAAAACTTTTTCATTTGATTTTCAATTAGAAACGAATATACAAAAATACAATAAAATATAAATTCTATAAATTAATCTTAATACAATTATTGATATCTTAACAAAAAAGCCTCTTCGTTTGAAGAGGCTTTTTTATATACTTAAAAAGAATAATTTCTTAATTCAAATGCTTATTGATTATATCTTGCAAAGCAGCTTTTGGCAATGCACCTACTTGTTTGTCTACCAATTCTCCATTTTTGAAAAACAAAATAGTTGGGATATTTCTAACACCATATTCAGCAGCCAAATCTTGTTGATCAGAAACATCTACTTTTCCAATAGTCATTTTACCATCTAATTCTTGACTCAATTCATCTACAATTGGAGACAACATTTTGCATGGTCCACACCACTCTGCCCAGAAGTCTACCATTACTAATTCATTTTCTTTTGATAATAATTCACTGAAATTATCTGAAGTTATTGTTAATGCCATTATTTGTTAATTTTATAATTTTTAAATACCAGTAAAACGAATCTTTTTTTAAATTAGTTCCTTTGAATTTTTAAAAATTATTAAAAAAACTTTTTGAGCAAAAACAGCTATATTTGCGTAACTAAAAAATAGGATTTGTTAAAGGAAATTTTCATTTTATTACAAAAAGAATTCAAAAATGAATTGACAAAAAAAACAAGTCTTTTGAGTATTTTGCTTTATATAGCCTCTATCTCCTATTTACTTTTTTTCTTGATGAAAACACAAGGTGCCTTAGTGAAATTAGAAGTGAAATTTTGGAACATGCTTTATTGGGTTATCGTACTTTTTTCTA
>JBIPMU010000222.1:0-3044 GCA_044377205.1 Chitinophagales bacterium
CGAATTACTGCACCTATACTAGAGGATGATGGACATTGGGAATTTTGGCAATATACCGACAAAGCTCACCTTGAAGGAATAGAACACAAAATTGATTTAAACTGCTTCTATGGAAATAAAGAGCAATTAAAAAAATTAGTAAAAAAATAATTAGTTAACCTATTTTTTTTACATTAATTTTGATATAATTATGAAATATAATTTTTCATCAAATAGTATCATATCACTTTACTAATGTTCTAATTTTAAACTTATGAAATTTAATATAATCCTCTGCCCAGTTGACTTTTCTAAGTATAGTGAAAAAATTGTAGAGATAGCTACTACACTTTCTTCAAGCAATACAATACACATCTATCATTGCCTTGAAATCAATACTATTTCGGATCCACAAGGTTTTCCAATTCAGTTATCCAATGATATGGATCTATTAAAATCGGATAACAAAACTTATAAAGCTTTTCAACTCAAAATAGCCACTTTGTTTCCTCAGTTTAATTTTATTTTTGAATTTGAAAGAACGCATTCAATTAGCGATAGTATTATCGAATATTCAGAAAAAATAAAAGCAAATGCTATCGTAATGGGAAGTCATGGGAAAAGTGGACTTGAGCGTTTATTGATGGGTAGTGTAGCAGAAAACATACTACGAAATAACAAAAAATCTGTTATTTTATGTAAATTTGAATAAAAACAGTCAATATTTTTATCCAATATATAATAAAAAAAGACCTGCTTTATAGCAGGTCTTTTTTTACATCATAACATAAATTAGTCTTAAAAAGTAACTAAAGAAGGTGTTACATTTGTTTGTGTTACTTTTTTAGCCAATGTAAAATTATCCAATAAATTTTTGATTGGAGCATAATTCAAAAAAGCAGTTTTAACCAAATCTTTCAATTCGCCGTTACCTTTCATTTTGACATAGTCTACACTTATTTTATATACAGTTTCACTGATTCCTTTTACTATTACAGGATTGTTGTAATACTGTTCTCTTAATTTTAAATCTCGCTGATCATATTCTAATTTTCCTGAATTTGGATCTTCTTTAACAGTTAGTTTTGGTGAATTTCTTTTAAATTCTTCCAACATCATTCTATTTTGTTGTAAATTCGTCAATTCCTTGATATTCATATCTACGGCATCTGTTAACTCAGTTTTCCCCATTTCTTCCCATACTTTTTTAGCATCCAAATAATTCAATGACAACATTAATAAATATGCTTTGTATTTCAAATGCAAATCTTTATCATTTAATTTTTTATATAGATCCGAAGCTAAAGCATAATTATTTTCTTTTTCAGCAGCAAGAGCATAAGAATATACATCATCTGGGGTACCTTTAGCTATTAGAGTATCTGCAATTACATTATATACAATATTCATTTGTTCAATTTTGCCTGCTTTTTTCAATTCTGCGGCATATTTTGCATAACCTTCCATTACACCACCTTGAGCATAAAACTCCATTGCTTTCAAATAATCTCCTTGATTAAAATACAAATCCCCCGCTTTTTTATAGCCTTTTTTCTCTTTGGTTAAAATATAGGTTTGGGCTGCCAATGCTCTTGTTTCAGCTTTCGTTGAATATAAATCAGCTATCATTACAATTCCTTCATTATAGCCTGCTTTAAGATAATATTCAAGTGCTTTTGGATAGAAATCTTTACCCATATCAAAATATTCATTTCCAATCAATCTATTGGCCTCAACAGGACCTACTGACTTAGAAAGCGATTGAAATGCTTTGGTCATATTTTTTTGTTCCTCTTTGGTATCTTTTGACTTAAAAGCATCTTCCAAATAAGCTTCACCTACCTTTTTACTTAAATCTTTTTTGTTTTCTTTTCCACCTTTTGCATACCATCTAGAAGCCGTTTGCAAATCGCCTGCATTATAGTATGCATCTCCTATAATTATAGCACCTTCTTTTATCATTTTCATATCTTTGAACAATTCATTCGCATCGCGAATTTTATCATTCTTTTTTTGAGTATTTTCTTCAGCCATTGCTTGTTCTATCAACTTATTTGCTTTGGCCATTTTTTTCTCATCTACAATGGGTTCATTTGTAGTTTTTTTGCTTTTTTGAGCTTGCATGTCCATGCTAAGTCCAAAAACAAATATGGATAGGATTATTAATAATTTTTTCATAATTAATCTATTTTGAGGCAAAAATACATTTTTTTTTTAAAATAATACCTATTTTTTTATTGTTTTGAAATAGAATTAAAAATAGATACTCTATATTTGCATTCTAATTATAAAGAAATGATTATATTAAAAACATTAGGATCTTTACTTTTGATCTTTGTATTGGCTATACTTTTCGCAGGTGCAATTTTACCACACAATGATAAAATTGAATTTAGTAAAGAAGGAAATTTCAATTCACAATGTGTTATTGATCAAATCAATGATTTAAAAAAATGGGATAAATGGAGCGCATGGCACCATATGGATCCCAACATGAAAATAAGTTATGGTGCTATTACATCTGGAAAAGGTGCAAGTTATTCTTGGGATGGTAATTCAAAAGTTGGTAAGGGCGTTTTAACAATTATGTCTGCAGATGAAAATAGTATTGATATAGAAATTAATGTAGATGGAAATATCGGAAAATCTCATATAGAAGCTAATGAAACAAAGCTAATATGGTCTATGGATATTGAAAAATCTGAAAACAATATTGTAGAATTTTTCTTTGGAGGTTATAAATACATTCTCTTCAATTTCATGATGAAAAAAGATTTGACAACAAATCTTGAAAATCTAGCAATCGCTTGTAAATAAAATTTTATTTCACCTCCACTAGCAAATTCTGAGCAACTTTGTTTGATAAATTTAATGATCTTCCATCAATATCCGCAAGTATTGTATGATCATAATCATCTATGTCTATCACTTTTATGACAGATCCCAATTGAAGTTTTAACTTATTTAAATGCAATAAAAAATCATCCGAAGAATCTAATACACCCAATATTTTAACAACCTTTTTCAACGGTATATCAGACAAATGCACAAATGAATTTTCTTGT
>JBIPMU010000223.1:0-3043 GCA_044377205.1 Chitinophagales bacterium
AAGTCTACCCCCCCGAGGTTAGACTTTTTTTATGCGTTTAAGATATTATCTATATGTTTAGAAAGCTCTTCTGAATTCATGCCACTTTCCAGCTGACCATCTTTAGCAAGGCTAATAATACCTGTAGTTTCTGATACAATAATAGAAATAGCATTAGCAACTTCAGTTACTCCTACAGCACTTTTATGCCGCAATCCTATTCTTTCTGGTAAATCTAATTTTTGACTTATAGGTAAAACACACGATGCCGCTTTAATTTCTCTACTTTGAATAATTATAGCTCCATCATGAAGTGGGCTTTCTTTTACAAAAATACTCTCTATGAGTTTACTAGATATTTTCCCATTGATAGTGATACCAGTATTGATAATGTTGGAATAATCACCCATTTCAAAAAAAACAATAATAGCACCTATTTTGTTTTCCGATAAATATTGTAATGCTTCAATAACATTGTCAATAATTGTTTGATTTTTATAAGACAAATCAGACTCAAAAATTGAATTTCTAATTTTTCGGATTTGCCTCGAAAATCGATTATTTCCAATTGACATTAAAATATTTCTCAATTCAGGTTGGAATATTATTAGAATAGCAATAAATCCATATTTTGAGAATTCGTCAAATACTTTCGAAAGTATAAAAAAGCCTAAATAAGATAAAAATAAAGAGAAAAAATATACAAACATGAGCCCAAATAGGATGTAAAATGCTACGGACCCCTTGAAATATCTATAAATTAAAATAGCCACTATCACTAAAATGATAATTTCTATTAAAGTAAGAAGTTCAAAAGTATTTAATAATATCATAATCCTAATATTTCATATCTCTTCATTCTAAATATTATAACTTTATTTAAAAGTTTTGTTATAATTATCTATAAAACCAGGCATTTGTTCAGGTGCTAGTTTTTTGGCTATAATTTTATTGTTTTTATCTAATATAAAATATTCAGGAGTAGCTTTGATATGATATAAAACTAAGAATAATGGATTCATTTGGAATTTTGGATCGGCATAATTTTTAAATCTCAGTTTATTGTTTTTTATAAAATTTTTCCAATCATCAATATTATTTCCTTTATCTGTAATAGTACTAACTGCAAAAACATCCGTATTCCTTTTTAATAAATCTGGATATATACTATCCAATTTTGGAATTTCTTTTTTACAATGTCCACAATCTGGATTCCAGAATACTAGGACCTTATATTCGCTCTTCATATTATACAATTGGTTTGATTTTACCAATGAAGTGTCGAAAGCAGCAAAATTTGGCGCAAATTTGCCTATTAAAAGGGGCTCAATATCATCTGCGTCATATTTCATTTTTTGAATAGTAGCACTATCGGTCCAAGGCGCTTTCCCTTTTTGATAATAATTTCTTACTAAATGCACGTATAATGCATCTTGTCCCATAATTTTACTATTAGCAAAGTCATTAATTAAGGATCCAAGACAATAGCGATTTATCATTGAATTTGGATCTTTTATTTTATTCAAAAATAAATCAATTTCAGCTTTTAATGTATCAGGGTGTTTTAAAACTATTTTATCAAAAAAAGTTTTAAATTTTCCTTCAAATACAGGAGTGTAAAGAAGTCTATCATCATTTAAATCAATATTATCCCAATAGTGTGATTTGTAATAATTGTATTGAAAATTGGAATCTATCAAGGTGCCGTCTGCCTTTCTTGGGGCATCAGGGACATCTATTTCTTTCATCATTTTCATGATTTTTGAATATAATAAATTAGGATTGGTTTTAATTACACCATCGCGTTTGTCTTGAATCATTTTATCCATCTGCTTCATACGCTCTTCTATTTTCTTTTTTTCCGCTTCATCAGAATTAGCAGCGGTGAATTTGCTTTTAAGCTCATTCATTTCTTTGTACAAAGGTTCTACAAATTTAATTTCGGAATAGAAATAATCATTTTCTACGCTGTTTTTTATTTGAACCTTATTGATATTAAATGAATCAAATAAGAGTTCCATATTCATTTCTTTTTTCGATACTAAAAACTCTACATAATTATTCCCCATAGTTGGAAATACTATCATATAAATACCGCCTTTGATTTTATCTTCTTTATCAATATAAACCGTTTCCCCTTTTTTGTCAAATGCCAATGAGTCAATTTTATATTTATTGCTTCCCATATGATTGGCCAAAAGACAATATTTGTTTTCAAGTCCTTTTGCTTTGATTTTTAATTTAAACGGCTCTTTTTTTGCTTGTGCAAAAATAGAGAATGTGGATAAAAATAATACGGATAGTATAAATCGTAACTTCATTTTGATTAAATTAATAATATATAAAAAATTTTTCCAATTAGTTAATGCAAATATAGTCAAAATATTGTTTTTATTGACTTTAAAAATTGATAAAAGTGATAATTTAAACTCGTTTAAGATTAGAATATTTAGTTTTGTTATTTAATTATAATATAATAATTGTCTTATGTCTCATCTACCTGCTGTAAAACTCAAAAAAAATCGTGCATCTTCTTTGTATAGAAAACATCCATGGATTTTTTCTGGAGCAATTTACTCCGAAGTAAGCAAACTGAAAAATGGTGATTTGGTTCAAGTAACAGATGAGTATAATGAGGCTTTGGCAATTGGCCATTTTTTTCATGGTTCCATTGCGGTTCGTGTCCTCGAATTTTCAAACGAAACGGACGTATTAGCTATTTTCAAACGAAAAATCTATGCAGCATATGCATTGCGAAAGCAAATGGGATTGGTGAATAACCCCAATACAAATATATATAGGCTTATACATGGCGAAGGTGATGGACTCTCTGGCTTGATAATTGACATATACGGTGGCACAGCAGTTATCCAATGTCATTCGGTAGGTATGTATTCCCATATCCAAGATATTGCTATGATTTTAGTAGCAATATATGGCAATAGTTTAGCTGTTTTTGATAAAAGTGAAGATGTCATAAAAGAAGCCAACTTAAAAAGTTATATCATAGGTTCAAAAAAAGAAGAATTGCTTTATGAAAATGGTATTAAATTCATAATAGACT
>JBIPMU010000224.1:0-3027 GCA_044377205.1 Chitinophagales bacterium
TACATCAGAAACATTCTTGGTAGATGTTCGTATGCCTAGCGAATTTGATGGAGGAAGTGCTAAAGGTGCTGTAAATATCCCTTTGGATACGGTAGCTTCGCAAATATCTAAATTCAAAAACAAGAAAAATATAGTAGTTTTTTGTAGAAGTGGCAATCGTAGTGGACAAGCCAAATCTATTCTTGAGGCAAACGGTATTTCAAATGTAACCAACGGAGGCACTTGGGATAATGTAGCGCAGTATTGTAATTAAAAATAGAACACAGATTTTCAAAGATTTATAGTTAATCCGTGTTTGTTTACATCTGCGTATATCCGTGTGCGAATAAAAACATTAAGAAAAATTACTTTATTTCTCTAATGACTTGCGATACAACTTTGCCATTTGAGATCCAATCAATGTCTTAGGCGCAAAATTCATAAAGAAATTCCCTATTCTATTAAATAGTCCTGGTATATAAACCCTTTTGCGGTGCATCATAGCATAGATAGCTTCTCTTGCAGCGGTATCTACAGGCATCATCCAGTTTTTAAGACTATTAAATTTTTCGGATTGGGTCATTTCGGTTTCTATTCCACTAGGAGTATAGAGTGTAATAGAAAAGTTTGGATTTTTGATTTCATACGAAAGCGCAAATGCAAAATTAAATACAAAGCCTTTGCTGCCTGAATACAATGCTTGATAAGGCACGGGATGATATGCGCCCATACTGGAGATAATCATTAAACCGCTGGAAATATTTTTTTTCTCAAAATAATCTGCCCAAAATTCTATGCTATATAGCGTATTGAGGACGTTAGTATTGAGGATATTTTTTCGATCAAATTCCGCTATTTCAAGATGATTCCCAAAATGCGTAATACCTGCATTGAGGATTACAGCACTCAGGTCAAATTGATTGGTAATGGCTTCAAAAACAGATTTTGTTTCAGATTCAAGCGATAAATCCGCTTTGAATATAGCAACCGAAACAGCATATTTGGCTTCAATTTCATTTTTGATTTGTTCCAAATTATCCAATCTACGTGCTATCAAAATGAGGTTGGCGTTATTATTTTTAGCCAATTGTATAGCCATTTCTTTTCCCAATCCTGACGATGCACCTGTGACAAGAACCCATTTTTTCGCTAAATCCAAAGTCATTTTATCTTATTTTAAAAACAAATATAGAAATTTATATTTTTATGGGGGTATTCGATTTTGTGATTATTTTTAATTATTAAATAACAATAATAAATTATATGCTATTTTTGCTTGTTGAATTAAAAAAGTAAATATAACAGAATGCAAACACTCATCATGGTAGCACAATTGCTGCTTTCTCTTTCCATCCTTGTTTTTATTCATGAATTGGGACATTTTTTGGCAGCCAAAATGTTTAAAACACGTGTGGACAAATTTTATTTATTTTTTGATTTTATGTTTCCCCTTCCCAATGTATTAAATTTTGCATTGTTCAAGAAAAAAGTAGGCGAAACGGAATATGGTTTAGGATGGTTTCCTTTAGGAGGATATGTAAGTATTGCAGGCATGGTAGATGAAACTACCGATAAAGATTCTTTATCGATTGAGCCTCAGCCATGGGAATATCGAAGTAAAAAAGGATGGCAAAAAATGATAATTATCCTAGGCGGTATTATTTTCAACTTGATTTTTGCGGTAATGATTTATACAGCCTTGTTGTTTTTCGCAAAAAAAGAATATTTGCCAGCATCTTCGCTTAAAGATGGGGGTGTTTTGGTGTCTGAAAAAGCAAAAGAACTCGGCTTCAAAGATGGTGATGTCATTTTGACTGTAAATGGAAAAGCGCCAGTACGTTTTGAAGATTTGTTACCTATCTCGGTTTTATTTGGAGGCGAATACAAAGTTTCTAGAATGGAAGATGGTGTAGCTTCTGAAAAAACGATAAAAATGCCCGCTAATTTTTATAAGAAATTTAAAGGTGATATGTTTGCACCTTTCTATCAAAATTTAAAAGTAGAGAGTGTAATAGCAGGAAGCAATGCTGAGAAAGGTGGGTTGAAAAATAAGGATTTGATTTTGAATACAAAAGGCTCAGTTATTGCCTCTTTTGATCAATTCAAAAATATCTTAGATAGCAGCAAAGGACAACAAATTCAAATTTCTGTTTTGAGAAATAATGAAGCCAAAGAATTGACAGTAGATGTAGATTCTACCGGAAAGATTGGATTTATGCCTGGCTTTGAATTGCCGAAAGATAAATACAAAATGCAACAATATGGCTTTTTTGAATCTATGAAATATGGTGCTAATGAATGTGTGAAACTCTTTACAATGCAAGCGATTAGCATTTCCAAAATGGTGACACGCGAAATGGATTTTAAAGAAAATATTGGAGGTCCTATTGCTATGGCAAAAGGATTTGGTGTAGAATGGGATTGGTATCGTTTTTGGTTGTTCACTGCTATGATTTCGGTAGGCTTGGCTTTTATGAATTTATTGCCAATACCTGCATTGGATGGAGGTCATGCTGTAGTAATATTGATAGAAATGATTACAGGCAAACCTGTAAATGAAAAAGTATTACAGTTTTTACAAAACGTAGGTACAATTATTATATTAGGATTGATGGTATTTGTATTTTATAATGATTTGACAAGAAAGTAAGTCAAACAAAAGTTTTTAAAATATAAAAATGAATATTGGATTAAAAGATTCTTTAGAAACGTGGGAAAATCTGTTGCCGCTTACATGTAATAAAAGTATAGCGGATATGAGAATAGGCATTCTCACTATTGCCGAAAAATGGTCAAAATATTTGAATACATCGGTTTCTATTCAATATGTAAATGCTTATTTAGGTGACACAACATCTCGTGCGGAAATTATAATTGACAGTTCGGTTTTACCTACGGAAGTTCTTGTTAACGCTATTTTGGCTTTAAAAGAAAATGAAGTTTTAGCGCAAAATGGCTTTCAAATTGTTTCAAATACACAACAATCCAATCCAAAAATTATCGAATTTTCAGGCGATTTATCTCGAATAGAATTTCCTTGGGATATTT
>JBIPMU010000225.1:0-3021 GCA_044377205.1 Chitinophagales bacterium
ATAGGTTACCAATTTTCGGTACAATTCTGATTTTGGCTGTAAGATCCGCGTGTTTTTGAGTCCTATTTTTTCAGCAATCATATGATTGACACCCGTTTGCACATTATCCAAATTAGTATGAATAGCATAGATAGCGATATCATTTTTTATGGCATTTAAAACAGTTCGTTCCACATAATTTTTTCCAACAATCTTCTTCAATCCTGAAAACACAATAGGATGATGCGCAATAATAAGATTGGAGTTTTTTGAAATAGCCTCTTCTACTACTGCTTCCGTGCAGTCCAATGTAATTAAAGCACTTGTAATTTCCGTATTACTATTGCCTACTATCAGCCCACAATTGTCATAACTCTCTGCCAACAATGGATTTGCCCACTGTTCCAAGAGCTGTATACATTCTTTAATTTTCATCTTAGATAAATTCTATAAAACAAAATTAATAGGAATATCACAATTCTCTCTTTTTTTAATTTTGAAAATATATAATCTCAACCTATATTCTAAAAATCAATTTCCTATCTTTGCAGAAAATAATTAGCAATGCCATTTTTTGAGATAGAAAATTCATGTAAAGATACACACGCTCGTGCGGGAACTATTACTACTGAAAATGGAGTGATTCACACGCCTATTTTCATGCCCGTAGGAACGGCCGCTACGGTTAAAGGTGTGCATTTTGAGGAATTGCGAGAGGATATTGGTGCAGAAATTATTTTGGGAAATACCTATCACCTATACTTACGTCCAGGTACCGATGTGATAGAAAAAGCAGGAGGACTCCTAAAATTTGGGGGATGGAACAAACCTATGCTCACCGATAGTGGCGGATTTCAAGTATATAGTCTAGCGCATAGACGAAAAATAACAGAAGAAGGCGTTCGTTTTCAGAGTCATATCGATGGTTCTTATCATTTTTTCTCGCCAGAAAATATCATGGATATTCAGCGTAGTATTGGCGCAGATATCATTATGGCTTTTGACGAATGTACGCCGTATCCATGCGACTATGATTATGCAAAAAAATCATTGGCAATGACACACCGTTGGCTAGACCGTTGTTTCACACAATTCAAAGCTACTACCCCTAAATATGGGTATCCACAATTTCTCTTTCCTATTGTTCAAGGTAGTGTATACAAAGACTTGCGTATAGAAAGTGCCAAATATATCGCTAGCAAAGAAGCCTTTGGCAATGCTATTGGTGGCTTGGCGGTAGGCGAGCCCGACGAAGAAATGTATGATATGATAGAAGTAGTCAATGAAATTTTGCCTAAAGAAAAACCGCGTTATTTGATGGGAGTAGGTACGCCTGCCAATATTTTAGAAGCTATAGAACGAGGAGTGGATATGTTTGACTGTGTAATGCCTACTCGAAATGCTCGTCACGGACTTTTATTTACTAATGAAGGCATTATCAATATAAAAAACAAAAAATGGGAATACGACTTTTCACCCATAGACCCATTGTCTACCAATCCTTTGATACGCAATACTACCAAGGCTTATTTAAGACACCTAATTCGCTGCAATGAATTGCTGGGCATGCAAATTGCCAGCATCAACAACTTATCTTTTTACCTTCAAATGGTAAAAGAAGCTCGAAAAAATATAGTAGAAGATAAATTTAAAAACTGGAAGGAATCATACATCAAACGCGTTATGCAAAGACTTTAAAATTTTAACTTAAAACATAATCATGATTATCAACGCTCTCAAAAACATTTCACTATACAAAGACGTATATAAGCATTTACCCGAAGCTATAGCATTTCTACAAAAGAATGATTTCTCTGAATTAGAGGAAGGTAAAAATGAATTTAACGACAACTTTTACGTTGTAAAAATAAAAGGTGAGAAAAATCCAAATTTTGAAGGAGTCCTAGAAGTTCATAAAGAATGGATAGATATACACATTCCTCTCAATACCAATGATATCATTGCATACAAAGAGCTTTCTTTCTGTAGGAATATAGAGAAAGAGTACAACGAAGAAAACGACTATATGCTCTACCGCGAACAAGATAGCTGTATAGCCGTGCTCCCCATTCAGTATTTCTGCATCATTGACACTACCATGACCCACATGGCTATGTTAGGGGAGGGTTGTATTGAGAAATTGGTAATTAAGATTCGAAAATAATCCCTTCCAATTTATGCAAAAAAACATTCTCTATATTTCCTATGATGGCATGACAGATCCTTTGGGACAGAGTCAGGTGCTTCCTTATCTATGTGGACTGAGCCAAAAAGGCTACCGATACACACTCATAAGTTGTGAAAAACCCGAAAGATATGAAGCCAACAGTGCGATTATAGAGAAAATATGCACAGAAAATCATATCGATTGGCAGCCGATGATGTATCACAAAAATCCACCTGTATTATCTACCATTTGGGATGTAATATCGCTCAAAAGAAAGACATATAAGCTATACCTTCAAAAGAAATTTGACCTAACCCACTGCCGCGGCTACATTTCCTCATTGATAGGACTGAGCCTAAAAAGAAAGCATGGGGTTCCATTTTTATTCGATATGCGAGGATTTTGGGCGGATGAGAAAAAAGATGCTGGTGTATGGCCTCTTTCAAATCCACTTTATAAATTAGTCTATGAGTTTTTTAAGAAAAAAGAAGTAGATTTTATAAAAGATAGTGCCGCCATTATTTCCTTGACACATGCAGGAAAAAATGAAATGCTTCGCTGGGATTTGGATATAAGCCCCGAAAAAATTAACGTGATTCCTTGCTGTGTAGACACAGCACATTTTTCTGCTAAAAATATGCAATCTGAAATAATACAATCATTGAAAGAGTCGCTAAATATAAACTCATCAGAGACAATTCTTTCTTATTTGGGTTCTATTGGCACCTGGTATATGCTGGACGAAATGCTCAATTTTTTTCTCATTTGGCTCCAAATTCATCCAAATTCAAAGCTTCTTTTCATAACACATGACGAACACGAACGAATTCAAAAAGCGGCTTCTGAACGCAATATCAGCGATAAAATCATAATTA
>JBIPMU010000226.1:0-3011 GCA_044377205.1 Chitinophagales bacterium
TGTTTCTTTTGAGCTTAAAAGCTGGAAATGCTGGTATTACATTAACCGAGGCGAATTATGTTTTTTTGATAGATCCATGGTGGAATAGACAAGTCGAACAACAAGCTATTGATAGAGTTTATCGAATAGGACAAGACAAAAATGTATTTGCGTATCGTATGATTTGTAAAGATACCATAGAAGAGAAAATTATCAAACTCCAGCAAAGCAAGTTGTCATTGTCTGAGGAATTAATATCAGAAGATGATGGTTTTGTTAAAAATTTATCAGAAAATGATCTAGAGTTTCTATTTGAGTAAGATTTATTTGTTTTTTTAGTGAATATTTACATTTTATATTCCAAAAAGTTGTATTTTTATCCCTCAATTTATTTTTAACACACTAAACAAAAAATTATGGTAAACAAAGTTATTTTAATTGGTAGACTTGGAAAAGATCCAGAAATCAAAACCTTTGATAATGGAAATAGTATTGCTAATTTTTCACTAGCTACAAATGAAACCTACAAAGATCGAAATGGAGAAAAACAAGACCGAACGGATTGGCACAATATTCAAGTGGGAATTCCTGGGTTGGTGAAATTAGTTCAACAATACTTCAAAAAAGGCGATGTGATGTATCTTGAAGGGAAATTGAGGACTCGAGAATATGAAAAAGAAGGACAAAAGAGATATGTAACCGAAGTACAAGCAGAAACGATAAGATTCTTACCTAAACCAACTGTTT
The DNA here is from genome assembly GCA_044377205.1 of Chitinophagales bacterium. Lineage (GTDB taxonomy): Bacteria > Bacteroidota > Bacteroidia > Chitinophagales > JADJOU01 > CHPMRC01. The sequence goes on from JBIPMU010000226.1 coordinate 727, forward strand.
CAAACCAAGAAGGACTTTCCTCTTCTTCAGCGCAAACCCATGAAGCGAATACTGAAGATTTTATAGCTTCTGATTCTCCTTTTAATGACGATTTACCATTTTAATCTTTTCATTTAATATAAAATTAGTAGCCTTAAGTATATGATTCCTATACTCAAAATTAGAAATGCTCCAGAAACAGTAAAGCAAAAATTAACAAAAAAACATTTCAAAGATTTACATTTGATAGATGAAATATTGTCGCTAGATGATAATAGAAAAAATCTTCAAAAACAACTCGATGACACCTTGGCTGAGGTAAATATTATCTCTAAAGAGGTAGGACAATTCTTTAAAGAAGGAAAAACTAAGGAAGCCAATGACGCCAAAGAACGTTCAATGTCTTTGAAATCTAAAACCGATTTGCTTACCCAATCTCTGAGAGAAGTAGAGGATAAAATAGTATCTATACATGTTCAAATGCCTAATTTGCCTCATGATAGCGTACCTGAAGGTCGTGTAGCAGAGGACAACAAAACAGTTCGATCATGGGGTGAAATGCCAAAACTACCCGAAGGCTCATTGCCACATTGGGATTTGGCAAAAAAGTATCAATTATTTGATTTAGACTTAGGTGTAAAGCTAACAGGAGCAGGATTTCCTGTCTTTAGAGGTAAGGGAGCCAAACTGGAGCGAGCGCTTATTGCATTTTTTTTGGATGAAAACACAAAGGCGGGCTATACCGAAATCATTCCACCTTTGATGGTGAATGAAGAAAGTGCCTATGCCACAGGACAATTGCCCGACAAGGAAGGGCAAATGTATGTAATTCAAGAGGAAAGACCTTTTTTTATGATTCCTACATCCGAAGTCCCAGTAACCAATATTTATAGAGATACTGTGCTTTCTGTTCAAGATTTGCCTCAGAAATTAACGGCTTTTTCGCAGTGTTTTCGTCGTGAAGCTGGTAGCTACGGAAAAGATGTACGCGGTCTCAATCGTGTACATCAGTTTGACAAAGTAGAAATTGTTCAGCTTCAGCATCCTGAAAAATCCTATCAAGCCCTTGAAGAAATGACGGCGCATGTAGAAGGATTGCTCCAAAAACTAGGGCTACACTATAGAGTCTTGCATTTGTGCGGCGGTGATATGAGTTTTGCATCGGCTATGACATATGATTTGGAAGTATATAGTGCGGCTCAAGAGCGCTGGCTAGAAGTGAGTTCTGTTTCAAATTTTGAGGATTTTCAAACCAACCGCCTTAAAGCCCGATTCAAAGATGAAAATGGTAAAATGCAATTGTGTCATTCACTTAATGGGAGTTCATTGGCATTGCCAAGAATTTTTGCGGCATTGCTCGAAAATAATCAATCTGAGAAAGGAATCAAAATACCAGATGTTTTGGTGCCTTATACTGGATTTGATTATATATAAAATATATAGCCTCAACAATATGTTGGGGCTTTTTTTCTGCAAATCTATATGATACTTTAACTGAGCATTATTTGTATCTGGCTCTAAGAAAATGACTGTAAGCTTATATATTGCTTAATTAGAATGGATAAATTAGTTTAGAGGCAATAATATCTCAATGAAAAATTACAGATTGAATCATGTCCATTAAAAATAGACGAACATAAATCTTTGATTTATGTTCTGATACATCCGTTAAGCTTGGAAGATGGGTAGCAAAAAAATGTTGATAATGAGCAGTTTCTATCAAAGTGCTACTCATAGATTTTGAATATTGATAATTGGGATTACATTCCAGTAATATTTCGGCTACTTTATTGCATAGTTCTTTATATGGACGAAAAACGTCATCTTTGTTGAATGCATCTATGTCTTTGATTAAATATACTTTACTGCTTTCATTGATTACAATCTGATTTAGCATAAATTTATTATATTCAAATTGACCGTCATTATTGGGCAAATCATGAGTAAGTAAGTCAAGGATTACATTAAGTTTTGTTTTAGGGTCGGTTACATTTTGCAATTTGTATTCGAGCAAAAAAGAGATATAATTCCAATACCAATTAAATATGTAAAGAAGCAATTTATGTTTGTTTTCAAAATATCTGTAAATTGTAGCTTCGGTACTTTGAATTTCAATAGCGAGTTTTTTAAAATTAAATTGTTCAAAACCAATATTGTAGATAAGTTCTATCCCTTGTTTTACGATTTGTTTTCCCAATTCTGAAGATTCAGGATCTTTCAAATAGATATGATGATTTAATTTAAAAGACAAATTAAAATTCATAATGTAAAATTTGTGCAAATATAAAAAAAATATTAAGATATAA
>JBIPMU010000227.1:0-3005 GCA_044377205.1 Chitinophagales bacterium
GTCAATCACCTTTAAAGTATTGTAAATACCGGGTTTTACATTTTTTAAAATAGGTTGATTCTGAATAGGATTTTGATTCCAAATATACGTAAATGGAGAATGAATTCCTATTACATGGGAAGACAAAATAGCATCCGTTGAATTAACACAAGTAGCTTTCGCCACTTCTTCTATTTTTACATTAAATAATTGTGCATCTGGTACAAAGAAAGTATCCATTTTGATACAATTTTTGCTATCAAATACAGATAAAATATAGTTTCCACTTTTTACATTCTGTATATCTTTTGAATATTGCAAAGGAAATGTATTCCATGTATAATTTAAATACGGTGGACATCCCCCTGTTAATTTTACATATAGTTTAGCATCTGAATATCCAAAACAAGAAGGTTTGACAATACTATCAGATACAATAATTTTATCCGGAGATAATACGGTAAAAACACTATCCCATTTGCATCCATTATTATCAATGACCTCTATATAATTATTTCCACGTTCAAGATTCGTAAGTATATTTTTCTTTGAAAATAATGAAAATATTTGATTTTGTATATTGACTCGATAAGGTATATTGCCATTAAAAAATTCTAATACAGCCTTTCCATTTTTACTATCATAACAAGAGAGACTATCTGACTTTAAAGATGCGACTTTCAATTGATATGCACCATTGAAAGAAAATATGGTATCCAATATACAGCCATAAGCATCTCGAATCGAAATTTTCATGCTATCTTTCGAGGGTAAGCTATAGTATGCTTGTATATTTGAAAACTTGTTTGAATCTGTTCTATATTCATAAAAACCATATCCACCAACGGTCTCACTAATTTGAATTGAGCCGTTATTTGAATTTGTACAAGATGGCTTGACTATTTGGTATTTTGAAGCTAGTTTAGTAGGACTGGATATCGTAATTAATTGAGTAGATGAAAAACAATTATTAAAATCTTTAATTTTAACAGAATACCTTTGGTTGGATAAATTATCTTTTAAACTGTGGATAGAGGGTATGTCATCTATGTAATATAAATAAAATCCTACTCCACCTTTTGGACTAATTGCAATCTTACCATTCGAATCGCCATAGCATAAATTATCAAATTTTATATAATCAAACGTTACCGAATCAGGTTGTGTTATTTTGATTTCAAAAGGTTGAATACACAAATTATTTAGTGTATTTGTATAATGCAAACTTCCCGAAAAATTACCTGCGGTCATTGAGCGGATGAAACTATCTTTAGTGGGGGTATGATTCCAATGATAACTTGAAGGTTTAATAGCGCTATTAATTACAAAATGACCACTAGCAGTAGCACCTCCATGACACAAAATAGGCATATCTTGCACCCAAGTGTATTGAATTCCATTGGGTTCTGTGATTTCAACTTTCTGTTCTTTTATACAACCATCTCTATCCGTAATTATTACCGAATAATTACCTTTTTTTAAATTACTTATTGAATCCGAACTATTTTGCTTAGCAATCCAGGAATATTGGAATGGCGCATTGCCTTTTAATACAATAACTTTAGCTTTTGCATCCGAATATCCAAAACAGGATGTAGATGTTTTTATAATAGAATCTTCTATCAAATCCCCTTGGTTTAAATAGATTGAATCTATTATTGGACAATTCGAATTTGTTTGAACATATTGCGCATAAATCATCGTATCTTTAGGATTTGAAAACTTTATGTGTAGCAAAGTATCTAGTTTAAGAATATTTTGTTTTTTATAGTTAAAGATTATATTTTTTGAACTCATCAAAGGAATTTGAACTTCAGATGAAGCACTACAATTCAAAAAAGTATCTTTTTCAAAAATTTTAAACTGAAACCACTCCATATTGAATGAAAATAGTTTTGTTTTTGAAATATTAGATTCACAAACAGACACTTCTATTTGAAAATCAATTTTTTTGTCTGTATAAGACGGCTTAAAAATCAAATGATATTGTAAGGTATCAAAAATTCCATTTCCTACTATAACATTTTTAGTTTCGGACAAAACCACATCTTCGCTTCCTAGCCATTTAATGGATTCTTTAGCTCTATTTTTTGGCACTAAAAACTTATATTCAATTTGTGGTGATTGAAAATCATTACAGTATATGATTTTGTGACTATCAATATGCAATATGGATTGATTAGATCTTGCGTTTTGCAAATAAATATTTGAAGCTGTATTTGACATAGAATAAATACGATCAATATTTCGTTTTGATATCAAAATAAAAGTATCTAATTTATTCAATCTCTTTATCTTTCTATATTCATATAATATATAATTTATCCAACTATTTTGAGCAATAGAAGGAGTAAATGCTACAGTATTTTTCGATTTCAAAATTTGATTCTCTATTATAAATATTGGTTTTTGAGAAGTCAATGTAGAAGCTAATTCTGCTAATTGTGGATTAAAAATTGAACTACCTTTTGAAATAAAGGGTGCAGAAATTTCAAGATAAACAGAATCCTTCATTTCATCTTCAATTTGATACTTCTGATCATAACGTTCCAATACAATTGGATTTGCATTTGACTGAAATGAAAAGAGAGCACTACTATTTACAAAATCTGTTTGAATCAATGTTTGAAGAAAAAGAGGTGTCTCAATATTCTTTAGATTGGAACTATAGGCTCTATTCTGACCCGTGAAATGTATACTAGTCCACCCACAATTTCTACCTATCAGAATGTTGGCTTTATAAAAATTGGATTCAATATTTATATGTTGATTACTATCACATGAACCAGAAAAGCAAACCGAAGGTATAATTTCTTTTTTGTACAAACTTAAAGGTATGGAAATTGATTGACCTGAACAGTTTTTGACCTCTACAAACTGGGTTACAGGCAATGCATAATCTTTGCATGAGCGATTTAAAACTAATTGAATCTCATAAATCCCATTAAATGTGTCAATTAATTTGTATTGTATTTCACCTCCATACAAATGATTGGACTTTGCACACATGAAAATCATAATTGAAA
>JBIPMU010000228.1:0-2995 GCA_044377205.1 Chitinophagales bacterium
AATACCGATAGGTTTAGTAAGATTGAATTGTTCCAATTTTGCATAAAACTTATCTTTATCAGAGCTATAAAATTTAAAAATTGGCTTTGAAATTCCTACATTACTAGACATTTTAAAGGCTTCACTGAGTGTAACGGTAGCATCTTTTGGATGTGCATCTATCATTTCAGCATTATAATATTTGTATCTACCTTTGCTCAAATCAATTTTATAATTTTCATCACAAAAACCATCCTCAAGCAATGCCATTACGGAAGCTAATTTAATAACAGAGCCAGGCTCATTTGGTTCGCCAATAGCATAATTATAATTTTCTACATATTGAATTTCACTATCCCCCTTTACTTGAAATTTTCCTAGATTAGCAATAGCCTTTATTTCTCCAGTTTTGATATTCATCAAAATAACGGATCCATGTTTTGCTTGAAATTTTTTCAATGTTTTTTCAAGAGAAGATTCGGCCAAATCCTGTAGATTTACATCTAAGGTTGTATATATATCCAACCCTGGTTTTGCACCAAATTCGCTTTGCTCTTCTAATGGCATGTATATTCCTCCAGCCACTTTTTGCATTACAATTTCTTTATTTTCTCCTGTCAATTCCTCATTAAATCTTCCTTCTATTCCCACTTTTAATTTACCAGAGTCCCTAATATAACCAATAGTCCGCTGCGCCAAGAATCCAAAAGGCATTTTTCTTGTATTTTCTTGTTCTACTATCAATCCCGATTGATTTTTTGACAAATTGAAAATAGGGAATGACTTAATAAGTTTAAAATCCAAGAAAGATACTTTTCGAGCAATTGGGAAAAAACGTTTCCCACTTTCTCTGGCATCATTAAGAGCCAATTTCCATTCTGTAGCGGTTTTTACAGTCAATTTAGCCGCTAAAGCTTGTGCTAGTGAATCTATCTTTTGATTCCAAACCGTATCGAGCAATCCTTCGGCTTTTGTATCCATAAAAAGGTTAAATGTAGGAATGGTAGTCGCTAACATTCGTCCATCATATGTATAAATATTGCCTCTTTCTGCTATAATTTTTCGCTGTGCAAGTGTAAAGTTATCGCCTACTTTTTTCCAATATGCCCCATCGAAATATTGAGTGTCCACTATTTTCCATACGATAAGTAGGCTCACTATAAGTAGTATGCCAAAAACAAAGTAGGTTCTATAAAGGATGTTACTCTTGGTGTTCAAATTCTTTTTTATCTAATGTTATTCTAAAAGGGGGTTTATCCAATGGTACTAAATTCATTTCTTGTGCTTTTGGTGTTACTTCAGACAATTTGCTTTTATACATCAAGTCGCTTTTTTTTGTCAAATATTCCCATCGCAATTCCTTCAATTCATTCGCTTTATAATTTATTTCTCTAATCAAACTAATGGCTTTATGATTGTTCCAAATGTACAGCATAGAAAGTGCAAACAAATACACTACAAACTGTAAATTCTTTTTTGTCCACTCTAAGAGATACTTTATTGTACCTTCCAAAGTATATTCCATTATTTTAATTTTTAATTTTTTCCATGACTCTCAACTTTGCACTTCTACTCCTACTATTTTGTTTTATCTCCGCTGCAGATGGAGCAATTGCTTTTTTTGCAATAACTTTCCAAGGCCATTCTTTTCGTTTTCCAAATATATCGGTAGAAGACTGCTCATCAAATTCACCATACTTCATATAATTTTTCACAATTCGATCTTCCAAAGAATGAAATGTAATAATTGATATTCTACCACCCACTTTTACAATTTTAGACATACTTTCTAGCATACGTTTCAACGTACCAAGTTCATCATTAACTTCCATTCGTAACGCTTGATATACTGGAGCCGCATAACTTTCAAAGGGTCCAAACTTAATACCAAGAAGAATTTCATTTAAATCATCACTTTTTTCAAACTTCTTGTGCGCTCGTTTCTCTAGAATCCTTGTAGCTAATGTTTTGGCATTTCGCACTTCTCCATATTCTTGAAAAATCCACTGCAACTGCTCTTCATTATATGTATTGAGAATATCTTTTGCAGAGATAGCCATACGTTTATCCATTCTCATATCCAATTCTATATTGCTACGATATGAAAAACCACTAGCATCATCATTGAATTGAAAACTACTCACGCCCAAATCGGCTAGCACGCCATCTACTTCTTGAATACCAATAGCTATTAGATAGTCCGATGCATTTTCAAAATTTTCTCGAATTAGCTCTAATCTAGCATCATCCCATTTATTTTGAAAAGCACTTTCATCTTGGTCAAAAGCATACAATTTGCCTTTGGGTCCTAGCTGGTCCAGCAAAAGTTTGGAATGTCCGCCACCGCCATACGTCAAATCTACATAGACCCCGTCTTTATTAAGATTTAGACTATCAATAGACTCGTTTAAAAGAACGCTTATATGATACATTTCTCCGTATTATCTAAATTTATGAATACATTATATTATTTATAAATCAAGATTTCCTAAAACTCGCTCTGCCAAATCTTCAAAAGAACTATTGTCCTGCTGATTCATCAATTCATTGTATTTTTTACTATCCCAGATTTCAAAATAATCCTTTACAGGTGTCAATACAATTTCTTTAGATATACCCGCATATTCCAATAATTGCTTTGAAATATTAATTCTATCGCCTGCATCCAAAGTCATTTCGGTAGCACCGCTGTAAAATCTTCTTACAAATTCTCTGTTTTCTCTATTAAATGTATTTAATACATCAATTTTTGCTTTCACTTCTTTCCATACATCATATGGATATAATGTAAGGCAATTTTCAAAACCTCTATTAACTACAAATTTATTTTGAGCCTCTTCCGACATTCCTTCTTTAAGAGCTGTAGGAATTCTCAATCTACCTTTGTCATCTATTTTAATAAAACTTTCACCTAAAAAAGCCATATGTGAATAAAAATTTCCACAAAATTACACTTCTTTTTTTAATTCCCCCATATTTTCCCACTTTTTTTAAATAAATTTTTCAACAAAATTGA
>JBIPMU010000229.1:0-2967 GCA_044377205.1 Chitinophagales bacterium
TTAGAATTTGGCAATAAAAAAGAAGTAAATGATTATTCATTTATAGATTCACTATTTCTTCCAAAGATCAGAAATCGAATCAGTACTACAAATACAAATTTTTACTACAATATTGGAGCTCAATACACAAAAGATCTAAATAAAAAAAATACAATTCAATTAGGAGTCTTTTATTTTTCAGATTTTTCCAATACTGCCTCTGACCAAATTGTACGTGAATCAATTACTGAGTTATCGGGTGGCACAAATAAAACAAGAACTCTTCAAGATACTATTATCTCAAACGATGCACCTTTTTATAGTCAATTTGGATTGGGTATTAGTTACATTTATAATAAATCTACAACCTTTGCATTTGAATATCAAATGCGTGATTTCTCAAATTTCATGACCTATAATCAAGAAGCAAATTTGAATAAAGCATGGAGTCTTCATACAGGCGTAGAAATTAGACCTTTTCAAAATCCAAATGTAAATTTACGCAAATATTTTAACCGAGTAGTATATAGAGGTGGTGTTGTATTAGGCAAAAGTGAATTCAATATTCCCGGTTCTGTAAATGAATTGAAATTAACTGGAGGTGTAAGCTTACCTGTTATAAGTAGAACATTATCCTACATTACTTTAGGAGCAGAGTTTCATCAAATAGGATTTGATAGCAAGACACAGTCAGAATCTTTTATCAAAATCATTGCACAAATTACATTTGGAGATCGATGGTTTGTACGTCCAAAATTTGATTAATCCAAAAAATATTGTTTTCACTTGAAGATACGTTTACTTTTTTTAACTTTAACTTTGATTTATGCCTGTAGATCAGATCTAAGTAATACCAAAAAAGAAAAAAACAATCTACCCCCCAATATCGAAATTGCCAAAAATATAGAAGTTTACTATTCCGAAAATGCCATAAAAAGTGCCCTTCTCACAGCTCCTGTGATGATGCGTGAGCAAGACTCTGTGAATAAAACGACCTTTCCAAATGGCATTAGATTAGACATGTTCAATCCCGATGGTTCATTAGGTAGTACACTCACTTCAAAATATGGCGAAATGGACCATTTAACTAATCAAATGATAGCAAAAGACAGTGTGGTAGTAAATAGCACCAATGGCCAAAGCCTTCGATGCAAAGATTTGGTTTGGAAACAAAATGAACGAATGTTATCAACTTATGGAAAAGTAGCACTTCAAACTCCTACTGAAATAATATATGGAGACACATTATTTGCGGATGAAAATTTAAAAATTTATAGAATCAAAAAAGTAACTGGAATAGCGCAGGTGAAAAAATAAGTACTAATTAAATCCAATTAGTTCAAAATTTTTATATTTGCATTTTTTGAAAAGAAATAAAAATTATAATATAATGGCAAAGGCAACTAAAAAAGAGAATACTTCAATAAATATCCCTTTATTGGCAAAAATATGTGAAACTCCTGGTGTTTCTGGATTTGAACAACAAATTAGAGAAGTCATTTTAAAGGAAATTCAAGATTTGGCGGATGAAATTACCGTAGACCCTCTTGGTAATATTTTAGCAATAAAAAAAGGACAAGATAGCTCTCAAAAAGTGATGGTGCCTGCGCACATGGATGAGATTGGATTTATCGTTACGCACATAGATACAGATGGATTTCTTCGTTTTCATACCTTAGGTGGATTTGACCCTAAAACATTGACGGCTCAAAGAGTATTAGTACATACAAAAACTAAAACATTGGTGGGCGTAATGGGCAGCAAACCTATTCACGTAATGACACCAGAAGAAAGAACCAAAGTTCCTAAAACTACAGATTATTTTATTGATTTAGGAATGAAAAAAGAAGAGTTAGATAAATTGGTACAAATAGGCGACCCTATAACCAGAGAACGTTCTTTGGTAGAAATGGGCGATTGTGTTAATTGTAAATCAATGGACAATAGAGTTTCGGTTTATATCCTTATCGAAGCATTGAAAGAATTGAAAGGAAAGAAAATCCCTTACGATTTGTGTGCGGTATTTTCGGTTCAAGAAGAAGTAGGATTGAGAGGCGCTACTACAGCGGCTCATTATTTAGATCCAGACTTTGGAATTTGTCTTGACACCACTATTGCTTTTGACGTACCAGGAAGTGCTGCGGACAACAAAATCACAAAATTGGGCGATGGAACCGCTATCAAAATTATGGATGGTTCTGTAATCTGCGATTATAGAATGGTAGATTTTATGAAAGAAGTAGCTGCAAATAATAAAATTAAGTATCAATTAGAAATATTGACGGCAGGTGGAACCGACACGGGCGCTATCCAAAAAATGGCAAAAAGTGGCTCTATTGTAGGCGCTGTTTCTATCCCTACAAGACATATTCATCAAGTAATAGAAATGTGTAACAAAGAAGATATTAGACTTTCTATTGATTTATTGTGTCGTTGTATCGAAAGTTTGGACAAATTCGACTGGAGCTTTAAATAAGCTTTTCTATTTTTTTATTTTAAACAAATTTTTCGGATGGATTATGAATTGATAGATTGTGGTGACGGCTACAAAGTAGAGCGTTTTGGGAAATACGTTCTCGCTAGACCTGAACCTCAAGCGTTATGGCATTTGTCTAAGCCCCTTGAATATTGGGCGGAGCAAGCCGATGCTTTTTTTGAACGAAAAAAAGGCGAAATCATATCCAACAAAGAAGATAGTGGATCGTGGACAAAAAAAGAATCCATGCCCAATGGCTGGACAATGTCTTGTGGCAAATTTGGCAAAACGGAGCTAAAAGCCAAACTAGCATTGACCTCTTTCAAGCATGTAGGCATCTTCCCCGAACAATTTCCAAACTGGCAGTTTATACACGAGAATGTATCGAAAAACGACTATGCGTTTCCTATGCTGAATCTATTTGCCTATACAGGAATGGCGAGCCTTGCTGGCGCCGCTGCAGGAAGCCAAGTAGTGCATGTAGATAGCGTAAAACAAGTGATAAATTGGTC
>JBIPMU010000019.1:0-10433 GCA_044377205.1 Chitinophagales bacterium
TCTATTATCTGAAACTTGTAACCCATCTTTTAATTTTACAAGTTCTCCATCTGAGAAGAATTTACTTCCTTTTGGATCCCAGCTCTCAAAACCTGGAATTAGAGGCTTCTCATATGGGATTTCAGAGCAAGGAGTAGCTCCATTTTCTAGCGCTACAGCATATAAAAAAGGCTTTATTGTAGATCCTACTTGTCTTTTTGTACTCGTCCTTACGTGATCCAATTTAAAATGCTCGAAGTTAGTTCCCCCTACCCATGCTTTAATTTTACCATTTGTAGGGTCTATAGCACACAATCCTACTTGAAGTATTTTTTTATAATATTTAATAGAGTCAATTACACTCATTAATGTATCGCGATCTCCTTGCCATGTGAAAATGCGCATAGATTGTTTTTTCTCCAATTCCTTCATAATTTCATTATGATCGAGCCCATTCTCTTTCAAGCTTTTATAGTAGCCCGTCTCTTTTACCGCATCTAAAATTAGATTTGGGTTTGCTTTTGCTCCAAATTTGTAGGGTTCGCGACCTTTCCATTCTCTATTAAATGCATTTTGAAGATAGGGCATATGTTCTTTCATTGCTTCTTCCGCATATTCTTGCATGGAAGAATTGATAGTTGTAAAGATTTTTAATCCATCGGTGTAAATATTATAAGGTGTTCCATCTGCTTTTGTTACATCGGATAATAAGTCTTCAAGTTCTATTCGTATTTGTTCTCTTAAATAGGGAGCAAGTCCTGTATTGTGTGAAGTTAAATGATAATCAATTGTAAGAGGGATTTTTATTAGCTTTTCATAATCTTTCTGGCTTAAATAATTCTCTTTTAACATTTGACCTAGCACTACATTACGTCTATTAAAAGCATTCTCAGGATTAGTTTTGGGGTTATATAATCCTGGCCCTTTCAACATACCAATTAATACGGCACTTTCTTCAGTTTTCAAGTCTTTTACTTCTTTATTAAAGTATGTTTTGGCGGCTTCTTTTATTCCAAAAGAATTATGCAAGAAAGGAACTGTATTGAGATACAACGCTATAATTTCTTGTTTAGAGAAATTGCTTTCAAGCTTTATAGCAATATACCATTCTTTAGCTTTTTGAAACAAACGGGTAAAAATATTAGCCCTTTCACTATTATGAAATAAATTTTTTGCAAGCTGCTGTGTAATTGTACTAGCACCAGATTTTTTCCCAAGCAAAAAAGTCCTAAAAACAGCTGTAGTCATACCCCAAGCATCAATTCCACTGTGCTCATAAAATCGAGAGTCTTCAGTAGCTATCAATGCATCTATAGTATGCTTTGGGATATTTGAATAGCTTAACTCCGTTCTATTTTCATAATAATACTTTCCTAAAAGCTCTAAATCTTCCGAAATAATTTGTGTTGAAATAACTTTTTTAGGATTTTTTATTTCTTCAATAGAGGGAAGTTCGCCAAGCCAGCCCATTGAAATAGAGAAAAATAATAAGATAAAAAATAAGAATATACCTCCAAAAATCTTGATTGAGACATTGAAGTATTTCCAAAAATTTTCGTAATTCATAACTATTTTTATTCTACCGTAACACTTTTTGCTAGATTTCTAGGTTGGTCTACATTGCACCCTCTCAATAAAGCGATATAATAAGAAAGAAGTTGTAATGGAACAGAGGCTAATATTGGGCTTAAACATTCCTCGGTTTCAGGCACTTCAATGATATGATTTGAAAGTTTTTTAATTTCAGCATCATCATTTGTAGTTACAGCAATTACTTTTCCTTTTCTTGCAACTACTTCTTGAATATTATTTACAATTTTGTCATGAAGACTGTCATTATTTGCCAATACTACAACGGGCATTTCTTCGTCAATCAATGCTATAGGACCATGCTTCATTTCAGCGGCAGGATATCCTTCGGCGTGAATATATGATATTTCTTTGAGCTTTAATGCACCCTCAAGAGCTGCTGGAAAATTGTATCCTCTACCCAAATATAAGAAATTTTTAGCTTCATAAAACTCTTGAGCAATTTCTTTTATTTGGTGCTCAGTAGTTTTTAAAACGGTTTCAATTTTACTAGGAATATTTTCTAACTCTACCAAAATCTGCTTGATTCTTGAAGTAGGTATTGATCCTTTTTTCTCGGCTATCCATAGTGCCATTAATGTTAAGACAGATACTTGAGCAGTAAAAGCTTTGGTACTGGCCACTCCAATTTCAGGACCGGCATGGGTATAGCAGCCAGCGTGTGAGGTCCTAGGAATAGAAGATCCCACTACATTGCAAACGCCCAAAATAAGACATCCTTTTTGTTTTGCCATTTCAATAGCAGCCATTGTATCTGCGGTTTCTCCCGATTGAGAAATGGCTATTACAATATCATCAGTATCAATTACAGGATTTCTATATCTGAATTCAGAGGCATATTCTACTTCTACATTGACACGCGCCAAATCTTCAAATAAATATTCTGCTAATAGTCCCGCATGCCAAGAAGTACCGCAAGAAACAATTATAAATCGTTTGGCATTGAGGATTCTATTTTTATATTCTTCTAATCCACCTAATTTTACTTCCCCGTTTATTATATCAATTCTTCCTCGTATACTATCAAAAATACTTTTAGGTTGTTCATGAATTTCTTTTAGCATAAAGTGTTCATAACCACCTTTTTCAATCATTTCAAGCTTGAGTTCTAATTCATGAATATAAGGGGTAACTTCTTTGTTTTGTATCGTTAATATTTCAAAATTTCCATCTCTATTTAAAACCACCATTTCTTCATCTTCCAAGTATACTACTTTTTTTGTGTATTCTACTACAGGTGTAGCATCGGAAGCAATAAAAAACTCATTTTGACCAATTCCTAAAATCAATGGGCTTCCTTTTCTAGCGCCAATCATTTGATCTGGATTGTCCTTTGAAATTACAGCAATTGCATAAGCACCACTTATCTCATTTAATGCAAATCGAACGGCTTCTTTAAGAGAACATTTTTCGTTTTTTATTATTTCTTCAATTAAATACACCAAGACTTCCGTATCCGTATCCGAGCGAAATGTATAACCCCTTTTGATTAATTCCTCTTTTATTGAAGCATAATTTTCGATTATTCCATTATGAATAATCGCTATAGAATTGCTTTCACTTAAATGTGGATGTGAATTCTTTTGATTGGGTTCGCCATGCGTAGCCCATCTAGTATGTCCTATACCTATAGTGCCTTCAATTGAAGTGGATTTGGCCAATTCTTCCAAATCACTCACTTTTCCTTTTTGTTTTATTGAGTTGATTGTGTTGTCTTGAATGAGTGCAATTCCAGCACTATCATATCCTCTATATTCTAATCTTTTTAAGCCCTTAATTAGTATTGGGTAGGCTTGCTTGTCTCCCAAATATGCTACAATTCCACACATGATTATTAGATAATTTTACTTTTCAACATAATAAAGTTTTAACTTTGGAGCCATTGCATTTCCTTTTCCATGTAATATAACTCTATTGGGGTTGTATAAGCTCAATTTTGTAATATTACTGCCACTAATCAATACTCTAGATGGATGCAATCTCATTTCTTGTATTGTAATGCCATTAGAAATGTTCTTATTAAGAAAATGTGCAATATTGAATTTGTATTTCAAAACCCCATTATCAGTGTATGCGGCTGGAGAATACAACGATTCTTTATACACCTGGTCATCAATAGAGTATTCTTTCTTATCATTGGGGAAGTAATACGTCATTCCCAATTGATTTACCTTAGAAAAAGCGGTATCTATTACTGAAAATTCAAGTTCTGCTTTGAATATTGTATTTTTTTTGGTGAATTCTTTTAAATCGGGAATATTTACTTTTGAAAAATAACCATTTGTTCCCATTAAGTAGAGCAGATTATCTCCCAAAACGCTTGTATTGGTTGCTGCAGATTGTGCAGGACTATTTTTATCTGTTCTAGAATGGTTTATAGTAATACTATTTGTGCTACCTGTAATAAACTCCGAAGCGATATTTATTCCTGATGCATTTTTCCCATAGATTTTGATACGATTTCTAAACGTAATATCTATAAATACAAATCCATTTGAGGAATTGGAAGAAGTAGATGTAAGATACAATCCTTTGAATACATTTCGAAAAGCAGCTGCATCGGCATAGCTTCCTGGAGCAATCAATTTTTGTGCAAAAATCAGGCTCAATGGAATGCGAAGTGCGGGGCCAATTTTTGTTGTACCATCAAAAACACTATCGGTAGTATTTGGGATAAATTGATTCAAAGTTCCAATTGGAGTATTATTAATTGCATATTCTTTGTAGGTATTAGATGAGGAATCGATTATATTTTCGGTTAACTCGTATACGGCTAAATCAATTGCTTTGTCAAAAGCACCCATTTTGCTTACGTAAGGTGCAATCAAAACGATAGAATCTAGACTAGTAAAGCTAAAAGAACTACTAGATAATGTGGTTTCATATGAGGCAAAATACCCTGCGGATGTTTTTCCAAAATTTCCATCTAAAGCTACTCCTAATGCACAATAACCTAAATTTTTAAAAATACTTTGCGTATCTTTTGCATTGTTACAAATGAGTTGAAAAGTATCGGTCATTTTCCAATTTAATGGAAAGTTTTCGCTACTTTCAAATGCATCTCCTTTTGAGCATGCATTTAGAAGAAATAAAGTTGTTGCTAGAAAAAATAAATTACGCACCTTTTGCTACGGGTTTTGATTCTTTAATAAAATTTGATAGCTCTAAAGAGGATAATCCATTATCTTCAAGATTGAAAACAGGTTTTTTAGAATTGTTTATACAATGTAATAATTCTTCATGAAGTTCAGAAGAGCTTACAATCAACCCATCAGAATAATGAATAGCACCTTTACACATGCCATCAAAATTACTTGATGCATAATGTTCTGCTTTATTAGTGGCTATATTTTTATCTAACAATGCTTTTTCTATAAATTTGTCTTCCATTTTACATTCATTGTCTTTTTTGAAAATATTAAAAAAGATTTTTGAATCAGAAAAAACAGGGTCATTTGAATACAAAGTACGGGCATACAAAGGTATCAAACTAGTCATCCAGCCATTACATACTATAAAATCGGGAGCCCAGCCAAATTTTTTCAATGTTTCCATCACACCTCTATTGAAAAATATCATTCTTTCAGAATTGTCCTCAAAGAAAGTCTCATTTTCATCCAAATAATCGTATCTTCTTTTGAAAAATTCATCGTTGTGAAGAAAATATACTTGAAGTCTATGTTTTGAATTAGGCAATGACGCTACTTTAACGGTCAAAGCAAAATCTTCATCGTTGAACATTACATTAATTCCACTAAGTCTTACTACCTCATGAAGTCTGTGTCGTCTTTCATTGATGGTGCCAAATCTTGGCATTAAAATTCTGACATCTAAGCCGTTTGAAGCCAAATGATTGGGAATATCGGATATTTTTTGAGCTATTTCTGTGATGTCATTGAATGGGGTTAATTCAGACGTTACAAACAACAATTTTCTTTTCTCCATGAATCGTATCTAATTTTTGATTTTGTAAACAATATGCAAAGATAATACAATTTTTTTCTAAATTGTAGAATTTAATATTTTCAAAAGCGTTAAAATTCATAAAAAATCAATGAAATAAAATTATAATATTTTCTTGATTTTGAACCAAATATAAATAAGAGTACTCAAAACAATCATTGAGAAAATAATCATAAAGTACCCATGATGCCACTCCAATTCGGGCATATATTTGAAGTTCATGCCGTATACGCCTACAATAAAGGTTAACGGTAAGAAAAAAGCAGAAAAAACAGTAAGCAATTTGACCACATCGTTGTTTTTTTGTGCTGCTACTGACATAAAGGTATGCATCAAGTTGTGTGCATCTTCCAAAGCTTCATCGTATTCCAAAATCAACTTTTTCAAGTTGTCTTGAATGTTTTCAATTGCAGCAGAATATTCATCAGGAAACTTTATTTCTTTAATGACTTCTTGACTTAGTAAAAGCAATTTTTTACTTACACGAGCTTCTGCCTTTTGAAAATAGAGGTCTTCCAAGGAAATATGGGAGTAATCTTTTAAAAAAATTATTTTTTCTATTTCGTCGATTTGATTGCTTTGCCATAGTGCCGGCTCGCTATAGGTATCTATGATGGAGGAGAAGAGTTGAATTACAAAATCATAAATAGATAGTGATGTATTGATCTTTTGTTGTTTTATATTTATGAAATCAAATGATGCTCTGTGAATAGTGATGAGTCGTTTTTCATCAAAAAAGAAAGCAATTTTATTAGATATTTCTTCAATAGTAGACAAATTTTCGCTTTTTTTGCCTGTAAAAGCTCTCAAAATCACAAAATAATTTCCATTGGACACTTCAACTTTGGGTAAGTGCCCCCTCTCAATACTATCATCGATATGAAATCCATCTAAATGATATTCTTTTTTCAAGGCTTCAATTTCATGTTCATTTGGATTTTGAATATCTATCCATTCAAAATTTGGAAATGAAAATATTCTTTTTTGAAAATTATTCATTTTATTTATTTTTCAATTCATCTTTTAAATATTTTCCAGTAATACTTTTTGGATTGTTTGCTATTTCTTCAGGCGTTCCCAAAGCTACTACCCTACCTCCCCCGGATCCTCCCTCGGGGCCCATATCAATTATATAGTCAGCCATTTTTATTACATCCAGGTTATGCTCTATTACCAAGATGCTATTGCCTTTTTGTACCAATTTTGCCAAAACATTATAGAGCATTTGAATATCCTGAAAATGCAGCCCAGTAGTAGGTTCATCTAGTATATAGAGTGTTTTTCCTGTATCGCGTTTGCAGAGTTCACTAGCTAGTTTTACACGCTGTGCCTCTCCTCCAGAAATAGTAGTTGATGGTTGTCCCAATTTCAAATATCCTAGACCTACATCTTCTAATGTTTTGAGCTTTATATAAATATTTGGGATGCTTTCAAAAAGCGGAATACTGTCTGAAATTGATAAGTTTAAAATATCATATATTGAGTGATGCTTGAACCGAATATCCAAAGTTTCTTTATTGTATCGTTTGCCTTGGCATTTTTCACAATGTACTTGGATGTCAGGCAAAAAATTCATTTCTATTGTTTTCAATCCAGCACCTTCGCATTCTTCACATCTACCTCCTTTTACATTAAAGCTAAATCGCCCAGGTTTGTAGCCTCGTATTTTGGCTTCCATAGTATCGGCATATAAATTTCGGATTAGATCAAAAACTTTCATATATGTAGCGGGATTGCTTCTAGGTGTTCTGCCAATAGGGCTTTGGTCTATGTCAATTACTTTATCAATATGTTCAATGCCTTCAATTTTTTTATATGGCATAGGAAACGTATAGGATTTATAGAATTTTTGGCTCAAAATAGGGTAGAGCGTTTCATTGATGAGGGTGCTTTTACCACTTCCAGAAACTCCAGTAATACATGCAAAAACGCCTAAAGGAATATCCACAGTTACATCTTTTAGATTATTGCCGGATGCATGATGAATTCTAATCCAATTTTCAGGCTTTTTTCGATTTTTAGGGATTTCAAAATCTAAAGTGCCCTTTAAATATGCAGCGGTGGGGGTGTCATTTTTAAGAAATTCTTTGGGAGTTCCCATTGCCGTAACCTCGCCTCCGTAACTTCCTGCTTTGGGCCCAATATCAATGATATAGTCGCTTTCAAGCATAATTTCTTTGTCGTGTTCTACCACAATAATACTATTATCTATATCTCGCAAATTTTTGAGAGAATTTATGAGCTTGCTATTATCTCTGGGGTGCAATCCTATTGAAGGTTCATCTAAAATATATGTCACGCCTGATAATTCAGATCCTATTTGAGTAGCCAGTCTAATTCGCTGCGCTTCGCCACCCGATAGCGAGCGAGTTTTTCGATTGAGCGATAAATAACCAAGCCCTACATTTGCTAAAAACCTTAGTCTGTCGCGTATTTCTTTCAAAATATCCTTGGCTATAAGATTTTGATTTTTAGAAAAATCTTTTTCTATGTCACCAAACCATATTTGAAGGTCGTCAATACTCATTTGAGCTACTTCCGAAATATTTTTTTCTTTGATTTTATAATACAAACTTTCATTTTTTAATCGAGCGCCATGGCAGCTGTCGCAGTTTTGAGTCGTCATAAAACTTTCTGCCCATTTTTTGACACCATCACTTTCGCTTTCATAGAAATTTTTATATACCATTCCAGCTATTCCCCCATCAAAATAGAGATAGGTGTTGGTACTATTATCATCTACTTTGAGAATTCCTTCTTCATTTCCATAGAGAATGAGATTGAGGTGTTCTTTACGGATCTGATCAATGGGTAATGTTAAATTTATATCATGCTGTTTACTTAATTTTTTCATATGAGTCCACCATTGGTTATCACGCATTTCCCCTAATGGTTTGATTCCTCCTTTTGAAATTGATAACGCTGTATCAGGCATCATCAATAATTCTGAAGTAATATATTCTTCGCCCAATCCCTTGCATTTTTCACATGCGCCATATGGAGAATTGAATGAAAACGTATTTGCCGAAGGTTCAATATACGAAATCCCGTTTTCTACATCTAACAAATGCTTAGAGAAATGAAAAAACTGTTCTTTTTCTATATCAAAAAAACTGACAATTCCATCGCTTTCCTTCATCGCTTTGCGGATGCTATCTACAATTCTATCTCTGTTTTCTTCTTTGATTATCAGTTTATCTATCAATAAATCAATATCATGTACTTTATATCTATCTAATTGCATTTTTGGGGCCATTTTTTCAAAAGCACCATCTATATACATTTCTACATAGCCTTTTTTTGTATAGGCCTCAAAAAGTTCTCTATAATGTCCTTTTCGTCCTTTTACCAAAGGCGCCAAAATGCATACTTTTTTACCTCCATGTATTGAAAATACTGCATCTAAAATTTCAGATTCATTATATCGCTGCATGGGTTTGCCACTCATATACGAATAAGCTACTGCTGCTTTTGCGTATAAAAGTCTAAGAAAATCATATACTTCTGTAATAGTACCTACTGTACTTCGTGGGTTTTTATTTGTAGATTTTTGTTCAATAGAAATTACAGGACTCAATCCCATAATACTGTCAACATCAGGTTTTTCAATTCCTCCAATAAACTGGCGCGCATAAGCTCCAAAACTCTCCATATATCGTCGTTGTCCTTCTGCATATACTGTTTGAAAGGCTAGCGAACTCTTTCCACTCCCACTCAATCCCGTAATGACCACAAGTTTGTTTTTTGGAATAGAAATATCTATATTCTTTAGATTGTTCTCTCTTGCTCCTAAAATTACTATCTCCGAATGTTCTTCTTGCACACTGCTAATTTATTATTGTAAAAATCAATGGGCGAATATACAAAATATTGTGTAATATTTTTTAGATATATTATTGCTTTTTTATAAAATTTAAAATTGATTGAATACAATTTTGAAATGAAAAATAAAATTTTACTGTAAGGGAAGTATGTATTTTTCTCCAATTTGAATATTCCTTGTTTTTGGCCATATATTCTCCTCATCTAAATTATAAATTCGATCTATTGCAAGCTTAGCCATGAGATAACTCAGTGTAGATTCAGCACCTTGATTTAAATTTACATTTTTGGATTCAATGCCATCGTAGCATCCTCCGGTACAAGGATTGTAGATAGTTTGATCGAGGTGATTCTCTCCCAAAAACCAATTAAAGGCTAATTTTGTTTTTTCTTTATACCCTTTTTGAGGGAATAGGGTATGAAATTTTTCCAACGCTATAATGGTATAAGCAATATCTATAGGTTGTTCTCCACCTAATTTTTTTCGAGCTTTTTTGTTTTTATGAAGCCAGCCTCTATTCGAAATTACGCGTATTTGATTTTGCTTAAAGATTTTTGAAAGCAAAAAGTCAAATGAAGTTTCAGCTATTATTTTATAATGAATGTCTTGAAGCCTAAAATAGGCACATAATATGGCCTCGGACAGTACACTATTGCCATAGGTAAGACAATCTTCGAACCAAAACCAGTCCTTTGTACTTTCGTGGCGGTACATCTGTACCATTCGATCTGCAAATAGTTTTAGTAAATTCAAATTTTTTTCTTCATTCTGAAAATACAAGCCTTTAATGATAAATGCCATAGCTCTTGTGGAGTGAATTTTTTCTATTTCGGGCAGTACGTTCTTTAGGAGATTATTGGCATCCTGACTACAATAATTAGGGAGAATGTCTTTCAGTGATACAACATAGCCCAGAGCCCAAATAGCTCTGCCGTTGCTGTCATCTAGATTTTCATGTTTATTTTGGATCGTAATTTCTCTTTTGATATTGGTATAATTGATAAATTTACCATCGTCTTGCAGGCAAAATTTAATATAATTTAAGTAAATGTTTATCAAAGGTAAGAGCTTTTGATCT
>JBIPMU010000230.1:0-2962 GCA_044377205.1 Chitinophagales bacterium
GTACAACTAAAAAATATACATATGAAAAATTGGCTACTTTATGTCTTATTGATGCTTACAATACCTGCTATTGCTCAGGAAGACGATGATGATGATAGTAGTGCAGGTGAAGTTATTGCCAATCCATATGCTTTTTTAGATGAATTGAAACAAGATCGAAAAAAGGTGTATAACATTGTATATATATTACCAATCCGAGATATAAAAACAAACACTGTTCAACGCGACGCTTTGGCATATTGGGAAGGCGTAAATGTAGCCATGTCAAAAATTAAAAAATTAAATGCAAAGTTTAAAATTCATATATGGGATAATCAAAAAAGCGATTCTGTAACAAAAAATATTCTAAATCAATTGGAGAATATATATGTAGATGTCATTGTAGCACCTTTTCATACAAAACAAGCATTGATTGTAGCAGAATATTGCAAGAATAATAGAATTCCAATGTTTTTGCCTCAGAATCCATCAGATTTTATTGCTAAGAATAATCCGTTTGTATTTAAGATGCATACTTCTAAAAATAGATTATTCTATGATATCTATCATAGTATTACAGAAAATACAGCCGAAAAAGAAAGTGAAATTTTCTACGTCTATGACAATGAAAATAAAGCGGAACGCAAAATGGCAAACTATCTTAAATATGCCTCTGAGAAAGATGGTACTCATCGAATTAGATTTGTACCCATAGTAGATTCTATTAATTTTTCAAATGTAGTGATAAAAGGTAAAAAAAATATTTTTTTAATTACACAATATAAAGAAAATCAAATAAATGATTTTTTGGCAAGTTTGAAAAGTATCAATGAATCTATTCAAGTATATGGGCATAGTTCTTGGGCTAATTCTAATAAAATTAATAAGGAAAATTTAGCGGCGTTAAATACAAGCTTGCATACTGATTTCTTTTTGAGAAAAAATTCTAGCGATATGGATGATATCAAGAAAAAATATTTTGAATTGACTACCGATGATATCCCTTCGGAAGCCTTTTTGGGATATGATATGGCCAATTATATCACTACAGTACTGGACCTTTATGGTAAAAAATTTCCTGTAAAAATAGATAAATATACCTTCAAAGGTACTACGACCATTATAGATATGCGTCCTTTATATGATGCTTCAGGTAGGTTATTATTTTTTGAAAATACACATAAAGATATCCTTAAAGCATTTCCTGAAGGATGGTTTAAAATAAATGATTAATGGAATATTTAGAAAGTATTATCCAATCCATAGTTTTTACTGCACCCGAGCCTATTTCTATTGAAGAAATAGTAGATGTTCTCAATAATATAGAATCAAGCGATCATACGACTGAAAAAATTCAAGAATACATGACCCGAATCAAAAATCGATTTGAAGATAATTGTTTTGGATTTGAATTGATCGAAACAGCAATTGGTTTCAGCTTTGCATCCAAAAAAGAAAATTATCCGTTTATCGCAAAATATATTGAGTCTAATCAAACTAGAAAATTATCAAAATCAGCGTTGGAAACCATTGCTATCATTGCATTTAATCCAAATAGTACCAAATTAGATATTGAACAAATACGTGGAGTATCAGCGGATTATGCCATAGATAAATTACTTGAAAAAGAATTAATACAAATATCGGGAAAGCGCGATACAGCAGGAACCCCTATTACTTATTCCATTACTTCAAAATTTCTAGATTATTTTGGAATAAAATCTATCGATGAATTACCTAGTTTTCTGTCTTTGGTTAAAGAAGTCAATGAAATAGGTATAGAAAATGATGCACCCAATTCTTAATTATAGACACCGATGAGTACAGAAAAAAAGTTTAAAAAATTATATATCTTTATTATTGTTTTCTTCTTGATTACAAACATAGTAGCTATATTTTTTATTTTCAAAAAATATAGAAATTTTAATAAAAATGAAAATAAAATTGCTAGTGCTAAGATAAAATTTGCAGAATTGCGAGAAAATCTTGAATCAGCTATAGATTCTTCAAAATTTGATTCTAGTTTTTATAATAATTTATATACTATTAAAAGCGAAATGGTTCAGGTAGATTCGTTACTTATGCTCAATCAATTGGATAAAATACATTTAGATGATTTGCAATCCAAAATCGATGACTTTGTAGTAAAAGTATCTAAATTTCAGGAAGATAGTATAGCTATGCCATAATTTGTATAATTTAATAGACGACTGTTTATTCCATTTTTTGATTTTTATATAAAATCATATATTTTTGCGTAAGTTAAATTCAAAATTCAAAAATGCAAGTTATTGATAAGTTTTATTATACAATTGGAGAGGTTTCAGAAATTTTGAATACCCCAGCCTCTCAATTGCGTTTTTGGAGTGGAGAGTTCGATTTAAAGATCAGAAAAAACAGAAAAGGCGATAGACTATTTCAAAAAGTGGATATGGAGATGTTGCGCCAAATTCGCTATCTATTAAAAGTAGAAGGATATACTATTGAAGGAGCAAAAAAATATTTAAAGCATCACAAAAATATAGAAGTTAAGCCCGAAATTGAGCCAATAAATATTCAATCTCATACAGAATTTGCAGTAATTAAATCACAATTAGAATCTTTAAAAAAATCATTGGAGGATATTAGAGATAGCATTCTTTAGTTTTACTCTGAATATAATCCAAAATAATTGTAAATGAACAAGTTAAATGTAGCCATAGTTTCGGGTGGATATGATGCGGAGCGTATTATTTCTTTGAAAAGTGCCAATGTAGTCAAGGCCAATTTGAATTCATCCAAATATAATACTTGGATTATTGATATTACTCGCGAGGTATGGTTTGATATCGATTCTAAAATAGAAATAGATAAGAATAAATTTTCATTACAATCCGAAATACCTATTTATTTTGATGTAGTATTTATGTGTCTGCATGGTTCTCCTGCCGAAGATGGAAAAATTCAAGGTTATTTTGAAATGCTTCAGATTCCATATACAGGC
>JBIPMU010000232.1:0-2959 GCA_044377205.1 Chitinophagales bacterium
CTAGTTTCTCCTTCAATCGATGCGTTTACTTTTGTAACGACTGAATTTGTTACTATAATATTTCCATCCTGATTAATTTTTCTCTCTTGATACATTTCGACTTCTATTGAGTAACGATTGGAAAAGTGTATTTGACCATTTAAGACTTTACTGCTGAAATCGAAATCGTCCACGAGGAAGTTAATAATACTATTGTCATAAAATCCTTTCCATCTGAATTTACCTCTTTTTATAGCTGGCGATATAACATCAATTTTAACATTTTCTAATTCAAGTTTTGGAAGTTCGTCGGAACCTAAAATAAATTTAGAAAATTCATTTTTCAATACTTTTCTTGGTGTACCGATTGGTTTTTCATCTTCAAGTCTTACAACGTCGATATAATCAACTTTTTGATAATTATTTAGTTTTTTATATAGGTTTGACTTACGCCACGAAACTTTATAATTTTTATTTACTATTTCAACTGAATCAACAAGAGTCTCTTGGCTAATTTCTTCATTGTCTTGTAGAAATTCTAGATTTAATTTTTCTAGCTCTTTTCTTTTTAATTCATTGTCTAATTTTAAATTTTCTATTTGAAGAGCAGTTAACTCTTTGTTTTCAATTGGAAACCGAGAAATTACTATTGCTGCAATAGCTACAATCAAACTTATTTGAGCAGAATTTTTTCCAAGAAACTTCCAAGTTTCTTTAAATCCGCCTTCTTCTGCTGGTAAGGTTTCTAATTCTAGCTGAAGTCCAAGTGTTTCCGAGATTTCCTTAAAAATATAGAGTAATTCTTTTTCGCATTCATTTCTTAATAGTGAATTGATTGAATGACTACTATCTCTAAAATAATAGTGAAACTGTAAACTATTAGACTTTTCTATTGAATTCATTATTTTTTCAGTTTAAAAAATTAAATGTGCAAAAATAAATCGTAAATTTATTTATTCTCGTTTTTAGGTAAGCTTGCCACTAACGTTTCGCGGCTTGCAGAAGGGCGGATTAAGGAATTCCTAACTTTCTTTTAAACACTGACTTCGCAAGTACAAAACCAACTTAAATTAAGCCCAAAATCCGCCATTTTGCCGAACTGTATATTGTGGGAAGTTTTTTAAATTATGTATGTTTTGTTATTTATATAATTAAATATCATTAAATTAAAAATATCATTATCACAAAAAGTATCTAAAATGAAGTTATGACCTGTTTGAAAAAGACCAAAAAATAAATTAACCTGCGGTAGACCATTTATTATTCTAAATTCGTAAGGATTATCCTGATATGATTTTAACCCCGACCAATTACTTGAAAAAGTAACGTCATTAATATTTAATTTTGATAAATCTGCAACGATTTTGTTTTTGCAATTAATAATTTCTCCATTTTTATTAAATTTATAGTCCATATAATCAAAATATCCATTTGTCTCAATTTGTTTTCTATAAAAATCTAATCTATTGTAAAAAGTAAGTTTAGAAATGTGATCATAAATCATTAAAGTTATTTCGTATGCTTTTTTATCTAAATTAATAAACTTAAAATTTCTTGAAATTAACGGCAATTCAGAAATATTTTCTGTCAATTCATCATTTTCATCAATAAGGTATGCAGCAATACCAAATAATATTTTTCTTTCAGATATTAAACTTCGTGTTATTGTTTTTGCACTAAAGTATAATTTAGTTATTCTATTATATTCAACAGAACCTAATTCTTCAACTACCAATTCATTCAAAAAGAAATGAGTATCACCAATTATCCAACTTTCCTCATTTGTTGGTAGACGTAAATGACTATTCTGTTTTTGTTTATAGTCTGCATATTTTTCTATAATTTTATCTTTTGATGAATTTAGAAAATTTAAAAAACTTGAATCAGATTTTGTTTCTGTAAGCATTTCATAACAATGTTTACATTTTTTCGCTTCAACTTGTATTTCTTCATAACAATATGGACATTTTTTCATTCTGATAAATTAATTTAAAAATTAAAAATTATATTATTTTTCTTACAATACTCTGAAATAGATGTATGAAATAATTTACTACGATGACCATTCGAAATAACTACATAAATTCTAAGTTCAGTTTCTTCGGACAAAAGTAGTAATGCTTTTTTAACCGCATTTTTGTCAATTAAAGAATGATGAATTGAACGTAAAATTTCTATTCTATGTGCAAATTTATTTACTATTTCATAAAATTTAGATAAAACAATTGGATCTATTGGACCAATAAATGTATA
This sequence comes from Chitinophagales bacterium, assembly GCA_044377205.1. Lineage (GTDB taxonomy): Bacteria > Bacteroidota > Bacteroidia > Chitinophagales > JADJOU01 > CHPMRC01. The sequence goes on from JBIPMU010000232.1 coordinate 2,233, forward strand.
ATCATTACCTAATAAATATGGTTGAAATTGATTTTCTAATTCAAATAATTGGTCTCTCATATTTTACGATTTTTTTCTTAAAATTTCCCACAACTCATTTATACGCGATATAAAACTTCTTTTATACACCCATATTTTGGTAGCTATGCAAATGTTTTGTTTCGCTTGTTATTTTTTCAAATATAATTAATCATTTTGAAACTTTTCTGTAGAATGATTTCTACAAAATGGGTATAGGGTTTTGGGTAAAGGGTGAAGGGAAAAAGGAAAAGGAAAAGGAAAAAGGAAAAAGTGAAAAGTAGAGAATCTAAAATTCAAAATACATACATTTTTGCAACAGCGTGACTATTATTTATTAGAGAAGGAGTTATGTGTTGCCTTCGAGAAGGTGTGATGTGTTGCCTTCGAGAACCTCAGGCAACACGTATACTACATAAAAAAACCCTTGCCAATTATTTTGACAAAGGTTTTTTGTGACCTCGGCAGGGTTCGAACCTGCAACCAACGGAGCCGAAATCCGTCATTCTATCCAGTTGAACTACGAAGCCGATTTTTAGATTGTTAGATTTTTAGATTTGTTAGATTTTTGGATTTTTAGAAAGTTAGATATAATCTAAGACATCTAACCTATCTAAGATATCTAACTTGTCTAAGATGTCTAATTATCTAATAAATCTAAACTAATAATTTCTTAACAATCGTAGAAATGGTTTTTCCTTCTGCTTGT
>JBIPMU010000231.1:0-2959 GCA_044377205.1 Chitinophagales bacterium
CAATGTAATTTTTAAATGGTCTCCTAATAGTTTTATAACTAATACCGACTCAGCAAAAATATTTGTTTTCCCGCCTCAAAACACCCGTTATATAATTAGTGCTACCAATGCTGCCAATTGTATAACTCGAGACACCATACTTGTAGTAGTTCAAGAACCCGTAAAAGTCCTAGCAAAAACACCCTATCAAATGTGTAAAGGAAAATATCTTGACATAGAAGCAAGTGGAGGGAAATACTATCTTTGGAAGCCAAGCTACAATATTAATGATACTGCTATAGCCAAGCCTCAAGTATATCCAGATACGAGTGTCATATATTCTGTTCGGGTGTCAAATGATTGTTTTTCAGATTCGGCAAAGGTTTTTGTAAAAGTTGACACTATCCCTATCGTAACAGCCTCAAATGACACTACAATATATCGAAGTGCTGAGGTAATACTGATAGCATCGAGCAAAGCAAATAAATTTGACTGGACACCAAAAATAGGAACAAGCAATCCATTCTTCAACGAATTGACCGTAACTCCTTATGATACAACGATGTATTATGTAAGTGTAACCGATGACAACGGCTGTATAGGAAAAGATAGCGTAAGAATCAATGTATATGGCAAAACCGTAATGCTCATCCCTACAGCTTTTTCTCCAAATGGTGATGGGATAAATGATATTTTCAAAATAGTAAAACATTTGAATATCCGAAAACTCAACACTTTTGACGTATATGATCGATGGGGGAACCTTGTTTTTTCAACAACTGATATCAATAAAGGATGGGACGGAACTATGAGCGGAGAACCTGTAAACGAAGGGGTCTATGTATGGAAAGTTCAAGCCGTGACATACGATAAAGAAACTATCAATAAAAGTGGAAATATAACACTGCTGAGATAAAGTCATCTAGTAGATTACCAATAATATGCAATTAAATCAATAGAGATTCAGGCATGAAAGGCTGAGGATAAAGACTCTATTCTTAAATAAACATGGGTTTTTTATAGAAGAAACCCACCTTAAATAGTTTGCTGATTTTCACAAATAAACGAAGACTTTTATAATATATAATATATTGAAAATCAATAATATATTATAATCAAGCGTTAATAAAAGTTAAAGATTTTGTTTTTGCTATGTATTGATATATCTTTGCATTAGAAATAAAGCTAACATCAATAAATTATTGCCGATATAAGGCGTCTACATTAGAATTAAGAGTATTCATTTTAGCTATTATTTAAAACAAAAACGAATTCGTAATTTGTGAAAAGGGTTTTGATACGATGAGATGAACATGGAGAGGGTTGCTTTTTTGCCTAGCGAGGTACTATGAAACGAGAAAAGAACATATCCATTTAATTATTTGTATTTGAAAAGCTTTTCAAAACTAAAATTCAATCGAGTACAAAAAAAGTGATGCGCAGCACTAATTTGAATAAGCTTGAGTTTTTGAAAAAAGAGGAGATGAAACGGTGCGCCGGAGAGGCGATTTATTTAAATAATTCAAAACTTAACTTTTCGGTGGTATATTTAACCGTATTAAAATTATGAAAAAGCTTATTTTAATTTTGTTTTTGTTTTCTAGCACATTTTCACTATATTCTCAATCTTTAGTTCAATATGAATCAATCAATTTATTAGATAAGGAGGAGGATCGATCATTACCTATGCCTGCAGGTACAAAAGTTTTTGAGAATAATGATGGATCTTATATGGTTCAACTTCCTGATGGATTTGAATACTTATATAAGGAAGTAGATAAAGAAGAAATATTAACAATTGCGTCTGGTAGTGTTACATGTACATGTACTAAAGGAAGTGGGTGTCATCCAGTAAAAGCACAAGGCCAATATGGTTGTTTAATGAATGGAAGTTGCTCTAATTGTTCCAAAGGACCAATAAGAAATCCACAAAGTGATAAAGAAATTGAAATAATTGGAATTAAATCTGCTAATTATTCACCATTAAGATTGCTTTCAAAAAGACCAGTCAAGTCTGAAAGTATGTTAGATTTTTTAAGAACAGATGAATTACCTTATTTTTCAAATTGTGATATTAGTATATTTAATTATGACGAATCAAAGAAAGCATTAGATGAGTATTTATCAAAAATGTTTTCAAAAGAAGATATGAATAAGATTAAGTCAAATATAATGCCAAGTGTTGAAGTTGAATATGTTATGGCTGATTTTTATGGTAATACAATAGCTTTAATTGCTCCTAAAAATGATATTGGGGATGATTTATTGCCGATTAATAGAAAATGGACATGTACTTGCCAAGTTACTGGTAGTTGTCCAGATGAAAGTACTATCCTTTATAAAGTATGTAATGCTTTTAATTGTAAATCTTGTAAAGGTGCTGGAATAATTAAGATTGATAATGGAGGTTTAGATTTAGAGAAGTAATATAAGTAGAAATTGATTTATTTAATTTAGTTATATTATGAACTTGTTGATTGTTTTTTATTTAAAAGAAAAACAGTAGGTCGTAGTTATTATAATTTAATATAAATAAACTTAAAATCTTGTTAGTCAATGCTATATTTTATAGCATTGACTATTTTAAAATATAAATAATCTAACTCTCTATGAATTTACTCCAAATAATCTCAATCCTCCTCACCTTGGGGAGTCAGCCCGAGTGTGAGGGTTTTGGCATTTGCCACGCACAACTTTATGAAAAAACAATAGCAAAAAATAACGCTTTTGTCTAAGTAAAAATACTAGGTTTTTTTATAGAAGAAAACCACCTTAAATAGTTTGCTGATTTTCACAAATAAACGAAGACTTTATAATATATAATATATTGAAAATCAATAATATATTATAATGAAGCGTTAATAAAAGTTAAAGATTTTGTTTTTGCTATGTATTGATATATCTTTGCATTAGAAATAAAGCTAACATCAATAAATTATTGCCGATATAAGGCGTCTACATTAGAATTAAGAGTATTCAT
>JBIPMU010000233.1:0-2945 GCA_044377205.1 Chitinophagales bacterium
ATCATATATTTTTGCGTAAGTTAAATTCAAAATTCAAAAATGCAAGTTATTGATAAGTTTTATTATACAATTGGAGAGGTTTCAGAAATTTTGAATACCCCAGCTTCTCAATTGCGTTTTTGGAGTGGAGAGTTTGATTTAAAGATCAGAAAAAATAGAAAAGGCGATAGACTATTTCAAAAAGTGGACATGGAGATGTTGCGCCAAATTCGTTATCTATTAAAAGTAGAAGGATATACTATAGAAGGAGCAAAAAAATATTTAAAGCATCATAAAAATATAGAAGTTAAGCCCGAAATTGAGCCAATAAATATTCAATCTCATACAGAATTTGCTGTAATTAAATCACAATTAGAATCTTTAAAAAAATCATTGGAGGATATTAGAGACAGCATTCTTTAGTTTTACTCTGAATATAAGCTAAAATAATTGTAAATGAACAAGTTAAATGTAGCCATAGTTTCGGGTGGATATGATGCGGAGCGTATTATTTCTTTGAAAAGTGCCAATGTAGTCAAGGCCAATTTGAATCCATTAAAGTATAATACTTGGATTATTGATATTACTCGCGAGGCATGGTTTGATATCGATTCTAAAATTGAAATAGATAAGAATAACTTTTCATTACAATCCGAATTACCTATTTTTTTTGATGTAGTATTTATGTGTCTGCACGGTTCTCCTGCCGAAGATGGAAAAATTCAAGGTTATTTTGAAATGCTTCAGATTCCATATACAGGCTGTGACGCTAGAAGTAGCGCTATAACAATGGATAAGATTTTTAGCAAAAAAATAGCGCATTCAATTTTGGATATAAAAACAGCTCGATTTGTAGAAGTCATGGACATTAAAAATGTACCATTGGAAGAGATTAAAAAAATTGGATTGCCTCTATTTGTAAAACCTAATGATGCAGGCAGTAGTTTTGGAGTAAGTAAAGTCAAAAACTGGGATGAACTTATGCCTGCTATTGAAGAGGCTATGAAACATTCAAAAAGAACGGTAGTAGAAGAGTATATATCAGGAAGAGAGTTGGCACAAGGAGTTTTTGAATCGAATGGGAAATTGTTAGCATTACCAATAACAGAAGTTGTTTCGGAAAATGAGTTTTTTGATTTTGAAGCAAAATATGAAGGTAAATCAAAAGAATTGACTCCTGCGCCAAATATTTCAATAGAATTGGAAGCACAAATAAGTCAACATTCTATTGATTTATTTATAGAGTTTGGTTGTAGAGGACTTACACGAATTGATTATTTCCTTAGAGGCGAAGAAATTTTCTTTTTGGAAGCCAATACATTACCAGGGCTTTCCGAAGCAAGTATTTTTCCTCAGCAATTAGTTTGTAAAGGTATTACATTGCAAGAAGCTTTTGAAAGTCTTTTATTATCTTCATTCAAAAATAAGTAAGACTTGAAGAATTTATTTTTTTTCTTTATAATTTTTTCAAAGCAAATTTTTGCTCAGTATCAAGAAGGTGATTTGTTATTTCAAGATTGTGATTGTGGTGCCATGTGTGATGCAATAGAATCCGTAACATACAGTAGAAATAATGCTCGTTTTTCGCATATTGCGTTGGTTGTGAAAAATGAAGAAGGACAGATGCAAGCTTTAGAAGCCAATATAAATGGTGTTGTTATAGTCCCATTAGAAGCATTTGTAAATAGGTACAAATCTCAAGAGGGAAATCCAACTATAGCAATTGGACGCTTGGAAGCAAAATATATAGAATTGATTTCTCAAGCCATTTTATTCGCTAAGTCAAAATTGGGAATGCCTTATGATACTTTATTTTTGATGAATAACAAGATGTATTATTGTTCTGAGTTGATATACGAAGCATTTCGCTTTGCCAATCAAAATAAAGATTTTTTTAAGCTATATCCTATGACTTTTAAGGATAAAAAAACAAGTGATTTTAATCCTGAATTTGTAGCATATTATCAAAAAATGAAAATCCCTATTCCTGAAGGAAAAATGGGGTTGAATCCAGGATCTATAAGCAGAGATCCCAAACTTACATTGACATTTTTATATTAATTCATAAATATTACAATATATGGATTGGGATTTGGCTGAAATTCAGCATGAAAATTTTGAAGAAAAAGCACTTCAAGTCTATAGATATCAATATGATAATTGTGAAATCTATCGTCAATTTTGTAAAGGAATAAAAGTAGATAAAGAAGAAGTCATATCATCGATACATATTCCATTTTTGCCTATTTCATTTTTTAAAACCCACAAGGTTATTTCTACTCCTACAAGCAATGAGTTCTTTTTTGAAAGTAGTGGTACTTCGGGTATGAGTACTTCCAAGCATTATGTAAGTAATATAAATCTGTATCATCAAAGCATTGATTTGAGTTTTAGTTCTCTTTTTGGAGATATTGCGGAATATACTGTGTTTGCCTTATTGCCTCATTACCTTGAACGAAGTCATTCTTCACTGGTTTATATGGTGAAAAGGTGGACGGAACAGTCTCAGACATTGGAAAAACATTTTTATCTCAATGAGCTGCAAGTATTGAAACAATCCCTAGAAAAAGCCATACAAGAAAAGAAGAAAATAGTATTGATTGGAATCAGTTTTGCGATCATTGATTTAATGTCCGTTTTTGAATCTGATTATAAGGAATTGATATTGATAGAAACAGGTGGCATGAAAGGTACGAGAAGAGAAATGCCCAAAAATGAGTTAATGCAAATGATTCATGAAAAATTTCCCAATGCAACTATTTGTTCAGAATATGGTATGTGCGAACTTTTGAGCCAATCGTATGCTATCAACAATCTAAAATTCAAAGCACCTACATGGAAAAGAGTTTTAGTATCCGAACTAAATAATCCTTTATCTTCATCATTTGAAGGAAACGGCGTAGCTAAAATCATCGATTTAGCTAATATACATAGTTGTAGTTTTATAGAAACCCAAGACTTAATAG
>JBIPMU010000234.1:0-2936 GCA_044377205.1 Chitinophagales bacterium
GCTTGAAAATAGGAGAATGTTTGAAAATTCTTCCATAATAAATTTGAGCCTCAATGGACTTTCCCGAAGAAAAGGAATCCATATGAGCGTCTAATGAAGTATAAAAACAAAATAAATAAAAAACAAAGCCAAATTTCATGTGTACAAATGTAATTGTTTTTTTACATATAATCGAAAAGTCACAATCTCAAATCAAATATTGCTTACATTTGTAAAAAAAAAATTGGCGTACTTTTTTGATATTTTCAATTTTATCAGTAAACTTAGTTTGTATAAGCTATACAATGCGTTGATTATATATAGTACATTTTACATTTCCCGATTTCTTAAAAAACCAATCATATGGGGACTTCCATTTACCTTGAGCTTTGAGCCCACTACTACTTGTAATCTTTCATGCCCCGAATGTCCAAGTGGACTCAAGAATTTCACACGAAAAATTGGGGCTTCAGAATGGGAAAAATACCAAAAGTGGATAAATGAAGTTCATTCCCACTTGATATACTTATATCTATATTTTCAAGGAGAACCGTTTATGAATAAGGATTTTTGTAAAATGATAAAGGAGGCTCATGATAAGAATATATATACCGTTACCAGTACCAATGGGCATTTTTTGACGTCTCGAGTTGCGGAAGAGGTAGTGGCCTCGGGTCTGGATAGGCTTATCATATCAATAGATGGCAGCACACAGGAGGTATATGAACAATATCGAAAAGGCGGAAAATTGGAAAAGGTGCTACTAGGTACTCAAAATATCATCGATGCAAAACGCAAAGCGCGTTCCAAAAAACCCTATATCATTTTTCAAATGCTTGTAGTAGCGCCGAATGAACATCAAATTGAGGATGTAAAAGCGATTGGAAAAAAAATGGGCGTGGATAAAATTATTCTCAAAACGGCTCAAATATATGATTTTGAACAAGGAAATGAACTTATTCCTAAACAAGATAAATATTCCAGATATAAAAAACGTGCAGACGGAACCTATACTATCAAAAATGAAATGAAAAATCAGTGCTGGAAGCTATGGCATTCAGCGGTTTCCACTTTTGATGGGCAAATACTGCCTTGCTGTTTTGATAAAGATGCACAATATAACATGGGAAAGTGGGAAGAGAATCATTTTAATAATATTTGGAAATCCAAAAATTATGATGATTTTAGACAAAAGCTCTTGCTCTCTCGAAGCGGAATAGATATATGTAAAAATTGTAGTGAAGGTACCAAGGTGTGGGAATCTATATAACGAAATCTAATTTACAGATTTTGGAATTATTTCAAATTTATATTTGGAAAATTCATTATCTTTGCCGAATTCAATAAAATTATTAAATTTTCTCAAATTATGGCATTTGATATAGACATGGTCAAAAAGGTATATGAAAATTTACCTGCAAAACTTCAAAAAGTAAGACAAACAATTAATCGTCCCTTGACACTTTCCGAAAAGATTTTGTATTCGCATTTGCACGAATCACAAAAAATTGAAGATTTTCAAAGAGGTGGAAGTTATGTAGATTTTGCCCCCGATAGAGTAGCAATGCAAGATGCTACTGCTCAAATGGCACTTTTGCAGTTTATGACCAGTGGAAGAAGCAAAGTAGCTGTTCCTAGTACCGTTCACTGCGATCACTTAATTCAAGCTAAAGAAGGATCAAAAGTAGATTTGGAATTTGCAAATAATGAAAGTAAAGAGGTTTTTGACTTTTTGGCTTCAGTATCTAATAAATATGGCATTGGTTTTTGGAAACCCGGCGCAGGTATTATTCACCAAATTGTATTGGAAAATTATGCATTCCCAGGGGGTATGATGATTGGAACCGATAGCCATACTGTAAATGCAGGTGGATTGGGAATGGTAGCGATAGGTGTAGGTGGAGCCGATGCAGTAGATGTAATGGCTGGATTGCCTTGGGAGCTAAAATGGCCAAAATTGATTGGTGTCAAATTGACTGGAAAATTAAGTGGATGGTGTAGTGCAAAAGATATTATCTTGAAAGTAGCTGGAATCCTTACCGTAAAAGGTGGAACTGGCGCTATTGTTGAGTATTTTGGAGAAGGAGTAACTAATCTAAGCTGTACAGGAAAAGGTACTATTGCCAATATGGGAGCTGAAATTGGAGCTACTACTTCTACGTTTGGATTTGACGAGAGTATGGAACGTTATTTGAACGCTACGGGCAGAGCCGATGTGGCGGAAATAGCAAATTCTGTAAAAGAGCATTTGAATGCAGACCCTGAGTGCTATGCATCTCCAGAGAAATATTTTGATCAAGTAATTGAAATCAATTTGGATGAATTAGAGCCTTATATCAATGGGCCTTTTAGTCCAGATTTAGCTACGCCTATCAGTAAAATGAAAGAAGCAGCAGCTGCTAATGGATGGCCTATAAGAGTTGAAGTAGGATTGATAGGTAGCTGTACCAACTCTTCGTATGAAGATATAAGCCGTGCGGTAAGTCTTGCAAAACAAGTTTCGGACAAAAATCTTAAAGCTAAAGCGGAATATACCATTACACCGGGTAGCGAATTGATTCGTTATACAATAGAGCGTGATGGATTTTTAGATATTTTCAATAATATTGGCGCTAAAGTATTCTCAAATGCTTGTGGTCCTTGTATTGGAATGTGGAATAGAATGGGAGCGGATAAAAAAGAAAAAAATACAATTATTCATTCGTTCAATAGAAACTTTGCCGCTCGTCAAGATGGCAATCCTAATACGTATGCGTTTGTGGGAAGTCCAGAAATCGTTACAGCATTGGCTATTGCAGGTGATTTGACCTTTAATCCATTGACCGATACCTTGGTAAATGAAAAAGGCGAACAAGTAAAGCTAGACCCACCTACAGGCGAAGAATTGCCTACAAGAGGATTTGCGGTAGAAGATGCAGGATATCAAGCGCCATTGGAAGATGGAAGTGGCGTAGAAG
>JBIPMU010000235.1:0-2924 GCA_044377205.1 Chitinophagales bacterium
ATTCTTTCAAACCTTTTTCATCCGGACAATTATCATACTTATCTTTAACCCCATCACCATCTGTATCTTTCAATCCCCAACGATAATTCAACGTAATGGAATGATTGAAATAATCTTCTTTATTGTATTGAACATCAGGTACTACACTATACAACTGTTGAATTTGAAGTCCAAAATTCTTTTCTTTTGTAAACCAAATAGCAAATCCACCTCCAAAGGAAATCGTTTTAAAAAACTTATCCCCATATTGATTTTTAAAAGTAATCCCAGCGCCACCTTTAAAAAATGGTTCTAAAAATGAATTTACTCCCAGCAAATATCCATTTGCAAATGAATATTTAAGGTGTAAAATCCCATTGATCAATAATGTTTTATTAATTTCTATTGATGGATCATACGCTACATTGGCTGTACTGAAATGCAACTCAGGTGAAAAACCTGCAGCCAAATGACGAGACAAACTGATTTGACTCAATGGCCATCCCCAATTTACTTTATCTATTTTTTGAATATTTTCTGTAATATCAATTGGATAACGGTATAACACACCGTTCATACCTGTATTAACTTGCCATTTGCGGTCTTTGTTTTGAGAATTTCCCACAATAAAACAAAAAGAACAAATAAAAATAAATATTATTTTTTTCATAGATCCAACAGGGTTAAGTAGCAAAAATAAACATTATCAATCAATTTCCTCTATTTTTTTTCCAATTTGATGCTTTTGGCTGAACATTGTGAGATGTTTTGACTATATCATTTGATTCAAAAAAAGAATGAACCGCTCCAAAAGCTTCTAAAATTTGAACTTCATTGTTGGTTAAGTTCACATTTAAATACTCAGGCTTGTAGTGTTTCTCTACAAAATGTGTATCAAAATCACCTGATATAAAATTTGGATGATTCATCACAAAAGTTCCAAAAGGTAGTGTTGTTTTTACACCTTTGATTTTGAACTCATTAATTGCACGTTTCATTCTATCTATGGCCTCCTCTCTATTTTTTCCATACGTAATCAATTTGGCAATCATAGGATCATAAAAAATAGGAATATCCATACCTTCTCTAAATCCATCATCGATACGAATTCCAGCACCTTCAGGCTTTTTGTACTCTTCCAATCTTCCAATATCAGGTAAAAAATTGTTCATAGGGTCTTCTGCATAGACTCTCAATTCCATAGCGTGTCCCAAAATTTTCAAATCTTCTTGTTTTAATGAAATGGCTTCGCCACGTGCTATTTTGATTTGTTCTTTTACCAAATCCAATCCTGAAATTAATTCAGAAACGGGATGCTCAACCTGCAAACGTGTATTCATTTCCAAAAAATAAAAATTCAAATTTTCATCCAGGATAAATTCCACAGTTCCCGCATTGGTATAATTACATGATTTAGCAGCATTTATAGCCGCTTCACCTATTTTTGTTCTAATTTCATTAGTTAAAATTGGAGAGGGTGCTTCTTCTACTACTTTCTGGTGTCTTCGCTGAATACTACATTCTCTTTCAAATACATAGATATAATTTCCATAATGATCTCCCAATACTTGAACTTCAATATGACGCGGTGAGCCCACATATTTTTCAATAAAACAACTATCATCGCCAAAAGAATTTTTTGCCTCGCTCTGAGCGCGTTGCATTTGTTCTTCAAATTCTCCTTCGTGCTGTACAATACGCATTCCCTTTCCACCACCACCTGCACTGGCTTTAATGAGGATTGGATAACCAATTTCACTAGAAATTTTCTTAGCTACTGCCAAGTCCGAAATAGGCTCCTCAGTACCAGGAACCAAAGGCGTGTTATATTTTTTTACGGCATTCTTAGCTGAAAGCTTACTGCCCATTATCTCAATTGCCTCATGGCCTGGACCTATAAATATGATCCCATTTTCATTTACTTTTTTGGCAAAATCTGCATTTTCACTCAAAAATCCATAACCAGGATGAATACCATCCACATGCAATTCCTTGCATATCTGAATAATTTTATCACCAAGAAGATAGGATTGATTTGAAGGAGCAGGGCCTACACATACTGCTTCATCGGCATAGATTACATGCGGGCTATTTCTATCTACTTCCGAAAAAATGGCAACTGTTTTTATTCCCATTTCTTTACATGAACGCATCACGCGCAGTGCTATCTCTCCTCTATTTGCTATTAATATCTTTTGCATGAAAATATTTTTTGCAAAATTAATATTTTCTTGTCATTTCTTCATAAAATCCTACTTTTGTTGGATAATTTAACAAATTATGAATAAAAAACAATTAGTACGCGCCATACAATCTCAAAAATCATTCCTTTCTATAGGTTTAGACCCTGACTTGGATAAATTGCCTGCGCATTTACCTAAAAATTCAGAGGGAGTTGCTACTTTTTGTAAATCTATAATTGAAAAGACGCATCCTTATTGCGTAAGTTATAAACTCAATACCGCTTTTTTTGAGGTTCTTGGAGTTGAAGGTATGCGCGTATTTGACGAAGTGGTGCGCCATATTCCTAGAACTCATTTTATCATAGCTGATGCCAAAAGAGGCGATATAGGTAATACATCTAGAATGTATGCTCAAGCATTTTTAGAAACCTTCGATTGTAGTGCCATTACAGTATCGCCCTATATGGGAAAAGATAGTGTATCCCCGTTTTTGGAATTCAAGGATAAATATACAATAGTGCTGGGATTGACATCAAATGAAGGTGCTCAAGATTTCGAAATGTTATCTTTTGAAAATGTATTTTTGTATGAAAAAGTGATGTCAAAAGTAGCTACCTGGGGTAGTGAAGACAATCTCATGTTTGTAATAGGCGCCACACAAGACGAAAGTCAAAGCCAGATAAGAACGCAATTCCCTCATCATTTCTTTTTGGTGCCAGGTATTGGGGCACAAGGCGGTTCTCTAGAAACTACCTGTCAAAA
>JBIPMU010000236.1:0-2923 GCA_044377205.1 Chitinophagales bacterium
AAGAAGAATATTTTGAGTATAGTTGTCATTTCCAAATGCTATTTCACTGGCAATAGATTCCATTACAGCAGTTTCTTTTTGAGCATTAAAATGATTCAATAAAAAAGTAGAAATAGAAGTAGCAAACAAGATGAAAAAGAATATATTGGATTTATTACTTCTATTATAAATAAACATTCTTAGATAAAGACTGAGAATAGAAAAGAATATAATTAAAGATATAATAATATAATGTGTAGCTAAATGAAAATAATTAAATAATCCTAATATAATTATAAGAACTATTGCGAATGAATTAAACCTATTTAGATTACTTATTGGGATTTTTGAAATCTCCTTCATGCCTTTTTTTGCTAATAAAAAATAATTAGAAAAACTGAGAAGCAAAATGGTAAGCCCAAGTATACTATATATAGTAATTCTTGGAAAATAATTGAAATTAAACCATATAGAGCTATCTAATACAATTCGTTCAAAGATTTTTACTATTGAAAAAACTTCACCCAAGAAGAAAATAATAACCAACGTATGTATCAAAAAACCAATTTTATACTTTTTTAATTTAGACGTATTAAAAAATACACGATTATTAAAAAATTGGATTAAAAACAAGTTAACTAAAATAAAAATTAAAAAATCGCCTAGTGTAGGGTTTAGACTAGACCCCGAATAAAGTGATGCATTGAATATTTTAAGTTTGTATAAGAAACTAGGTTGTTTAAAAGTAATCATAATTTGTCTTATGCCAAATAAGAGGATCATCATTGAAAACACACTAGAAAGAGGAAATTTAATGGAAATAATATTAAAAAAATTTCTCAATAAAAATAATAATAAGATACCTTCAATAGTAAACAAGAAAATGGAAAATAAGATATCTATGTCTCCTTTCTGATCATTTTTTTCAATATTAAATAGAAATTTGCCTTCAGGAGATATAATTTTATAGTCTTTGTTTTTACTATGAGAAGTAATGATATTGTAGTTTGCTAAATTGTATTCTTTTTCAAACAAATAAGTATTTGTTCGCCAATGAATTTCTATCAAATCATTTATCTTGATAATACTAGATACAATTCTATTTTCGGTTTCTTTTTTTGAATAGATAATCCAAGTTCCATCTTTTATATATGGCGCATCTATACTTTTTTCTATATCCGAGGAATCTAAATAAAATGCGCTTTTTGACCAAAAATTAAGCTCATATTTATTTGAAGAATCAATTGTGTAATTTTGAATGGAATACATTTTCTGATTTAATTCAGCTAATGTTTTTGAAGATATATTTTTGAAAGTATATAAGCTTAGTGAATCTTGTTCGTTATCAAAATAAAAGTAAAAACGATTTAATTCTTCTTGAATTTTTTCTACTTTTGATATAGTATTATATTCAAAAGGCCAAATTTTTGGGATTGCAATGTGGAGAAATATAATTGAAATCAACAAGTAAAAGGTTATGTACACCTTTTTTTGTCGTATTGCCAATCCAATTAAACTTTTTATTTTCCTTGTTGCCATAGCAATTCCATTTCTTTGATGGTCAATTCATTTATTGGTTTTTTTGCATTTTTTTCGATATATTGAAAACGCTTAATAAATTTCTGATTGGCTTTTTGTACTGCTTTTTCAGGATCAATTTTTAAAAATCTAGCCATATTGATAAGTGTAAAGAATAAATCTCCTAACTCTTCTTCTATATGTTCAATATCATTGAAAATAATTGCATCATCAAATTCGATAATTTCTTCGGTCAATTTTTCTCTTACTTGACTGTAGTTTTCCCAATCAAATCCTACTTGAGCTGCTTTTTCTTGTATCCTCCAGCCTTTTACAATACTAGGAAGTGATTTGGGAACACCTTCCAAAACGGATTTTCTGCCTTCTTTCAGCTTAAGTTTTTCCCAATTTTGTTTTACCATTTCTTCTGAAATAGGATTGTCGTGTTCAAAAACATGTGGATGCCTATATACAAGCTTATCATTGATAGATTGAAGTACATCGGCCAGTTCTATATTTGAAGATTCATGCAATAATTTGCTATAAAAAACCAAATGAAGAAATAAGTCCCCCACTTCTTCTTTGATATGATTTTCATCCTTTTCTAAAAGTGCATCGTATAGCTCATATGTTTCTTCTATAGTCAAATGAGATAAACTTTCAAATGTTTGTTTTTGATCCCAAGGACATTTCTCACGAAGAAGATCCATAATCTCCTTCAAACGCTTAAATTCACTTAAATAATTCTCCATAATTTTCTGTAAACAAATGTATGGATTTTTTAGTTAAGAAATGAGATTTTATTAGACTTACTCCACATTCTTCAAAGACATCAATAACGCATACGCACCCGAAATCACCCATGCGCTATTTGAATTTACTTTGGTATCTACAAATTCTATTTCTATCAGGTTATTTTTAGTATTTCCCACAATGACTTCTATCATTTCAAAAGATTGATTGGGTAGTTTTCGAAAAACATAGCTCTTTCCTTCAAACTGTACGATGGCTTCTTTTGGTAAGGCTTTTCCTTCAGCTTTTCGGCTCGTAAGTTTCCCAAAAATCACCGCATTTCCAATGATTGAAAAAGAAGGATTCGTAAGGTCGCAGAATACATCCAAGCTATTATCATCCTTCATCACAGGGCTTATAGATTTTACTATACACTTGGATTTAAAGGGATTGATGAGTGTATAAACTTCTATAGACTGACCAACCGCTACATACGGAATATCCTTTTCGTATACCGAAAATACGGCTGTAGCACCACTTGTACTCGCTATTTCCATTAATGCTTCGCCTTCTTGCAAAAATTGTCCTTTGTGGATGTTCATTTTTGAAATCACTCCATTATTTTGGCTTGTGGCAGGAATCGATTCTTTTATATTTTTGGAATGTAATGTATTGGGATTGATATTTAAGTTGA
>JBIPMU010000237.1:0-2921 GCA_044377205.1 Chitinophagales bacterium
AAGATATTGATATTGATGAAACCGCTTTCAAAAAAATAGAGGTACTTATCCAAAGTATGACACCAAAAGAGAGAGAAAATCCAGAATTATTAGATACAAGAAGAAAAAATCGTATTGCAAAAGGAAGTGGACAAGGCATTGAGCAGCTCAATCGTTTCTTAAAGCAATTTGAACAAATGCGAAAAATGATGCGTCAAATGCAAAATATGCAACCAGGAAAAAGATAAGATTAAAAAATTAATTTTTTTCCCCAATAAAACAGTAAATTTGTAAACAAAAATTAATAAAAGATAAAACAATTGATAATATGGCAGAAAGATTGAGCTTACCTAGAATGAGCGACACCATGGAAGAAGGTGTAATAGCAAATATATTGATAAAAGAAGGCGATGTAATCAAAGCGGGAAGTGTAATAGCTGAGGTAGAAACCGATAAAGCTACTATGGATCTAGAAAGCTTTCAAGAGGGAACCGTACTGCATGTAGCCGCAAAAAAAGGCGATAGTATTCCTGTGAATGGTCTTATAGCTATTTTGGGAAAAAAAGGTGAAGATTTTCAAGCTTTATTAAGCGATACAGCTCCAGTAAAAAGCGAAATAGCTCCTGTAGTCGAAGAAAAAATAGCTCCGAAAGCAGAAGCTCCAAAAGTGGAAGCCGCTGTGATAGAGAACTCAGATAGCAGAGTTAAAATTTCTCCTTTAGCTAAAAAAATAGCCGAAGAAAATAATGTTTCGGTAAATGGATTGGCAGGAAGTGGTGATGAAGGTAGAATTACCAAAAAAGATATAGAAGAAGCTTTGAAAAATGGAGGACATACTTCATCTTCATCGGTTACTTCGGCAATGGTTCAGAATTTACCAATTGGTGTAGAAAGCTACGAAGAAGTTCCTGTATCTCAAATGCGAAAAGTAATTGCAAAAAGATTGGCGGAAAGTATGTACACAGCGCCTCATTTTTATTTGACTATAGAAGTAAATATGGATGAAGCGAAGAAAGCGCGTGAGCAAATGAATGCTTTTTCTCCTGTGAAAATTTCATTTAATGATATGGTAATCAAAGCTTGTGCTTTAGGACTCAAAAAGCATCCAGCTGTAAATTCTTCTTGGCTTGGCGATAAAATTAGAATCAATCATCATGTGAATGTAGGTATGGCTGTAGCAGTGCCAGATGGTCTTGTAGTGCCTGTGATTCGAAGTGCCGATATGCTCAGTCTATCTCAAATAGCTGCTAGTAGCAAAATGTATGCAGAAAAAGCTAAGAATAAACAAGTAATGCCAGAGGATATGAAAGGAAATACATTTTCTATTTCAAATTTGGGTATGATGGGTATTGAAGAATTTACTGCCATTATTAATCCGCCGGATGCTTGTATTATGGCGGTAGGTGCTATGAAAGATATTGTAGCCGTAAAAAATGGAAATTTTGTAGCGAGTTCTGTAATGAAATTGACATTGAGCTGCGACCACAGAGTAGTAGATGGAGCCGTAGGCGCTGGATTTTTAAAAGATGTAAAAGCATTTTTGGAAAATCCCGTGAATATGTTGGTATAATTAGCGTTACCAGTCTTCGTTGATATATTTTATTTCATATTCCATTGAATAAGATCATAGATTTTTTTAAATTTCGAAAAATAGATTATTATGTAATAAAGAGTTACATAGGTCCTTTTTTACTTACATTCTTAATCTCTTGGTTTGTATTATTGATGCAGTTTTTGTGGAAATACATCGACGATATGATAGGTAAAGGGCTGGATTTTATCGTTATTTTTAAATTAATTTATTTTACCGCACTCACTACTATTCCAATGGCATTGCCATTGGCAATTTTATTGAGTAGTATTATGTCTTTGGGTAATTTTGGAGAACACTTTGAACTTACTGCGGCCAAAGCATCGGGCATTTCATTATTTCGATTTTTTAAAAGTTTGATTATATTTAGTGCATTTGTATCAATTTTTGCATTTTATTTTGCCAATTTTGTTTTAACCAAAGTAGATATTATAGCCAAATCAATGCTAGTAGAGGTTCGAAATCTCAAGCCTGCCTTACTTATCAAGCCCAAAACCTTTTATAATGGCATTTCAGGAATTACAATTAGAGCTGAATCCAAAGATGAAGAAAAAGGTATTTTGAATGATTTGAGAATTTATGACCATACTTCGGGAAAGGGAAATGAAAGTATATTACTTGCCAAAAGAGGCTATTTGTCGCAGAGCGAGGATGGTATGGTACTTATTATGCGATTGGATAGTGGTGTTTTGATAAAAGAAGATGCATCAAGTAGCCTTGATAATCCAAAGTTTCCTTTTTATCAGACCAAATTTAGCAGCTGGGAAAAACGGTATGATCTCAAGCAGTTCAAACTTTCAGATAATTTTGGAAAAGGAGGCGATGATAAACGATTTATGTTACCTGTATCGGAGCTGAATGTATACATTGATTCCTTTCAAAAACAATTGAATAGCAAAAAAAACTCGTTTATTTATAATTTGAATACGGGAAATTATGTGACGCAGCCTTTATCATCTTGCCAGTATATTTCTTTTAAAGATAGTATAGCAAAACTGGATTCTCAACAGCAAAGTATGATGAGTTTTACAAAAACATTGAAAGCCAGAAACATGAAGAATATGCTATTTCTTCACAATTCAGATCACGAATACATCAAAAGTTTAAAAAATCTATTTTCTATAGAATTGTATTTCAAATATACATTTGCACTGTCTTGTCTTATCCTGTTTTTTGTAGGTGCACCGTTGGGGGCTATTATCAAAAAAGGTGGATTGGGATGGCCTATGTTGTTCTCAGTAGTATTATTCATTTTATTTTATTTTAGCAATCTCATTGCTAAGAAAGTAAGTGAAATTGGAACCTATGAGCCCGTTTTTGTAATGTGGACTCCAGCGTTTATATTTATGGC
>JBIPMU010000020.1:0-10258 GCA_044377205.1 Chitinophagales bacterium
ATTGTTATTGACGAATTGATTCAAGAAATTACAAGAGAATTCAATATCACTACCGTAATCAATACCCACGATATGAACTCCGTAATAGGAATAGGTGATAAAATCGTATACTTCTTTGAAGGTGAGAAAAATTGGGAAGGTTCCAACAAGGAAGTTTTAAATACTGAAAATGAAAACCTTAATGATTTCATTTTTGCATCTACATTCTTGAAAGAAATCCGAAAAATGAACGCCAAAAAAGTATAACATGTCCAAAAAATCCCTTCTCCTCATTCTTGATGGATGGGGAATTGCTATTGACAAAAAAGGAAGCGCTATTGATAACGCTGGACCTCTTTATTTTCAAGAATTACTAACTAAATATCCCAATGCAAGCCTCATTACCTATGGAAAGGAGGTAGGGCTTCCGGAAGGTCAAATGGGAAATAGCGAAGTGGGGCATTTAAATATTGGTGCAGGACGAATTGTCTATCAAGAGCTACAGCGAATAAATCATGCTGTAGAAACGGGAGAATTGGAACAAAATAGTACCTTACAAAATTGTTTTGATTATTGCAAAAAGCAAAATAAAACATTGCATATCATAGGATTATACTCCGATGGAGGCGTACATAGCCATGCAAATCATTTTAAAGCGGTGGTGAATTATGCTGAAAATGCAGGACTCAATGACGTGAAAATCCATGCATTTACCGATGGAAGAGATTGTGATCCAAAAAGTAGTTTGCCACTTCTAAACGATTTCACATCATTTCTTTCTACCAAAAAAGCAAAACTGGCTTCAATATGCGGCAGGTACTATGCTATGGATAGAGACAAACGATGGGAGCGCGTGAAATTGGCGTATGACATGCTCATTCATGGGGAAGGCGAACGAAGTACCAATAGCCTAGAAACCATAGCAAAAAGATATGATGCTGGCGAAACGGATGAATTTTTGAAACCAATTCTCACAACAGATTTTAAGTCTATAAAAGAAGGCGATGCCGTGTTTTGTATCAATTTCCGAACAGACCGATGTAGAGAAATAACTCAAGTGCTCACACAAGAATCCTTTGCAGAATGGAATATGCATCCACTCAACTTGTATTATACCACCATGACAGAATACAGCAAAAATTTTCATGATGTGCATATAGTTTTTAGAAATGATAATATTCTCAATTCAATAGGTGAAGTTATTTCCAATGCTGAAAAAACACAAGTTCGTATGGCCGAAACTGAAAAATATCCACACGTAACCTTTTTCTTTTCGGGTGGAAGAGAAAATCCATTTGAAGGCGAAGATAGAGTGATGATTCCATCTCCAAAAGTAGCTACATATGACCTTCAACCAGAAATGTCGGCGCCTATTATAAAGGAAAAATTATTAGAAATACTAAGACAAGGTAAAAAAGATTTTATAGCCGTCAATTTTGCCAATACCGATATGGTAGGTCATACAGGCGTTTTTGAAGCAGCGGTGAAAGCTACTCAAGCCGTGGATAATTGCCTCAAAGAAATTGTACCTTTAGCCATTGAAAACGAATATCAAATTGTAATCATTGCCGATCATGGCAATAGCGATTACATGCTTAACCCCGATGGGAGTCCAAATACAGCACATTCGATGAATTTAGTGCCAATTATTGTCATTTCACCCAATGCAAAAAAAGTGTATTCAGGTAAACTAGCCGATGTTGCCCCTACAATTTTGAAGCTTATGGAAATAGAAATTCCAAAAGAGATGACAGGAAATGTTTTAATCGACTAACTACTTTTACATATGAAAAAATTTATCTTAATAATTCGAGAAGACATTACCCAAGAGCGATCTATGGACGAACTCTATGAGATAATTGATTTGCACAAAAAATGGGCGATGGATTTATCTCGAAGAGGCTTTTTTATAGATGGATATGGCATAGACGAAGAAGGTGTAATGCTTTCAAGGGAAAACGGCACCATCATGGTAGATGAAATATTGCATCCTGAAGTAGCCTTTGGTGGATTTTATATTATTCAAGCAGAAAATATAGAACATACCATGGAAATAGCAAGAGAATGCCCTACATTCGACTTGGGCGATAAAATAGAAGTAAGACCCGTTCTTTAGTATTCTAATACAAACATTTTCAAACTGTAAATGAAGATAGTACGGTCACTTATTTTAAAATAAAAACAACTCTTTTCAATAAATCTATTTCATTTTCTCAAAATCAACTTAGATTTTCTGAATGACTAAAGAAGAATTTGAATATATAAAAGATACGCTGCCCAATCAGGCTGGAGTGTTTAAATATATAGATTCCAAGGAACAATATTGTATGTAGGCAAAGCAAAAAATCTCAAAAAAACGAATTTCGCAGTACTTTGTGGATAATAGACAAACAGTAGGGGCTACCAATTAAATAATCGATCGGCGGAAGCAGATCCTACCGGAACTATCAGTAAGTCCTACTATGCAGGACAAATTAGAGGAAATAATAGACGATATGATGCATTTATGACAATTCAAGCTAAGATAGGCATTATATTCTAAAAATCTTCTTGAATGCTAATTTAAAAATGATTAGATTTGTAGCGAATAAATAATACGCTGCACATGAAACAACTTTTACTTTTAATCAGTTTTTTTTATACTACAATTTCTTTTTCTCAATGTGGCAATAGATATGTCGACAGCATATTTGAAGTAGAAAAAAACACCTATGTATTTGGCCAAAACACAACGTACGATGGCACAAATCAAACATTGAATTTGGATCTGTACACTCCCAAAAATGATATAGAAAGCAAAAGACCCTGTATCATTTTTTGTTTTGGAGGAAGCTTTGTTACAGGTAGCCGAACATCTACAGAGTTAGTTCAATTAGCAGAATTTTTCACAAAAAAAGGATATGTATGCGCTAGTATAGATTATCGTTTGGACAATTTTCTCAATCTGATAGCCGCAGAATCCACCACAAAAGCAGTATGGCGTGCTGTACAAGATGCAAAAGCTGCTATTCGATATCTTAGATCCAAGCAAACGGATTTTAAGATTGATGAAAAACAAATTTTTATAGGTGGTACATCGGCTGGCGCTATTACAGCTATGACAGCTGGATATTCACAGTTTAATGATTTTCCAGCTTCACTTCAAACAGTTATAAACTCCTTAGGTGGATTTGAAGGTTCTTCGAACAATTTGACTCTTTCTTCTGAAGTCAAAGGACTCTTTGGATTTTCGGGCGCTATTTTGGATACATCTCATATAAGATCAAAGGATTTGCCTGTATATCTAAATCATGCCGTAAATGATTTTACAGTACCTTTTAGGCTGGGAAAACCCTTAGGAGGTGCATCGCAAATAGATATTCATGGTAGCTACAACATTATGCTTCGAATTAAAAACCAACAAGGCTATTTTGTAATGGATTCATTCAATACAGCCAATCATCCATCCTTTGTATTAGGAACTATGCCATTAATTGCAGAATTCGATACACTAAAATCACATTTAAATGGATTTTTCTATGACTTATTGGATTGCAATCCCAATAAAAAGTATAGCTCCAGCATTGCTCAAATTACAAAAAATAGTACGTCTTCATTTTATCCCAATCCTGTAGAAAGTGAAATTAATTTTAATTTTATTGCTCAAAAAAATATTGTTGAAATCTATGATATGATGGGAAGAAAAAGGCTTTCAGAAATTGTATCTGACAAAAAAATCAGTATAGGGGATTTGCCAAAAGGGATGTATTGGATTCAAATTAATGAAGAACCCCCTTTAAAAATGATGAAAAAATAATGAAAATAAAAATACTATGCTAATCAAAACCTATGGAAGTGCCGTGTATGGCGTAGATGCCGCTACCATTACGGTAGAAGTAAGTGTAGACGGAACCGGCGGAAAATATTTTATGGTAGGCCTGCCTGATAATGCCGTAAAAGAAAGTCTTCAGCGAATTGAAACCGCGCTGAAAGAAAGCCAATACCGTATGCCTAGAATGAAAATTGTTATCAATCTGGCGCCTGCCGATGTGCGCAAAGAAGGCTCAGCCTATGATCTTCCTATTGCAATAGGAATTTTAATAGCCAGTGGGCAGATAAAAGATACCATTGATGTGAGCAAATATATTATCATGGGGGAATTGTCGCTTGACGGCTCGGTTCAGCCTATCAAAGGAGCCTTGCCTATTTCTATTCAAGCTAGAAAAGAAGATTTTAAGGGTTTTCTTATCCCAAAAAAAAATGAGAGAGAAGGAGGCATTGTTGACAATTTGGATGTATATGGTGTAAATACACTTAAAGACGTTATAGATATTATTGAAGGAAAATCGAATTTGCAACCTGTTCATGTAGATACAAGACAAGAATTTGAAGAAAATTTAAAGAATCTTCGATATGATTTTACCGATGTAAAAGGTCAAGAAAATATAAAGCGCGCTATGGAAATAGCGGCAGCTGGTGGTCACAATCTCATACTCATAGGTCCTCCTGGAGCAGGAAAGACTATGCTAGCCAAAAGATTAGGCTCAATTTTACCTCCTTTAAACTTATACGAATCCCTGGAAACTACCAAAATCCATTCGGTAGCAGGCGTTTTACAAAATGGAGAATCGCTCATTTTTGAACGACCTTTTCGGAGTCCGCATCATACGGTGAGCGATGTAGCCCTGGTAGGAGGCGGCAATCATCCGAGTCCTGGTGAAATTTCGTTGGCGCATAATGGTGTTTTGTTTTTAGATGAATTACCCGAATTCAAACGAACGGTTTTGGAAGTGCTTCGTCAACCCATGGAAGACCGAAAAGTAACTATTTCTAGAGCGAAATTTACGGTAACCTACCCTTCGAGCTTTATGCTCATAGCTTCTATGAATCCATGTCCTTGTGGCTATTTCAATCATCCTGAGAAAGAATGCGTATGTGGCCCTGGTGTGGTACAGAAATATTTGAATAAAATTTCGGGACCTCTATTGGATAGAATTGATTTGCATGTAGAAGTTGTTCCCGTTTCATTCAACGAACTCACTTCCGAACATAAAACGGAGAAAAGTATCCACGTAAGAGAACGTGTGATAACAGCTAGGAATATACAGCAAGAGCGATTCAAAGAAATAGAAGGCATGCATTCCAATGCGCAAATGGGCGGAAAAGAAGTACAAGAAATTTGTATTATCTCAGATGCAGGGCGCAATCTACTCAAAAAAGCAATGGAGAAACTAAATCTATCAGCGCGTGCTTATGATAGGATTTTGAAGGTATCGAGAACCATTGCGGATTTAGCAGGAAGTGATGAAATCAAAATAGAGCATTTGGCAGAAGCTATACATTATCGAAGCTTGGATAGAGAAAATTGGGCCAATCAAAATTAAATTACCTTGTTGTATTCTATTCTTCAATTTTTATTTCCAAAGTTACTAATTCGAAAGCCACAATCCGAGTTTTGTCTATACATTACATTTGATGATGGCCCAACTCCTGAAGTTACCGAATGGGTTTTAAAAACACTTAAAACAGCAAATATTGAAGCTACTTTTTTCTGTTTAGGAAAGCAAATAGAAGCATTTCCAGAAATTTTTGAAGACATTAAAAATTTTGGCCATTCTATTGGGAACCATGGCTACGATCATTTGAATGGATGGAAAACAGATAAAAAAACCTATCTTCAAAATATAGAAATAGGATATCAAAAAACAAATTCAAGACTATTAAGACCTCCATATGGTCGAATTAATCCTTTATGGATTCCTCGAGTTCTTGAAAATCATAAATTAGTATTCTGGAGCATACTTTCACAAGATTTTAATACGAATATAAATCCTGAGCTAACCATTCAAAAGATTTTAAAAAAGCTCAAAAATGGCGATATTGTGGTTTTTCATGATTCTGAAAAAGCCTTTGACAATCTAAAAATTATGCTACCTACAATAATTGAATGGGGAGAAAAAAGAGATGTCATTTGGAAAAAACTGTACTATTAAAAAAAAGAGAACGATTATCTAAATTAAGATAAATATAAGCTAAAAATATTCTTTATTAATATATAATTTTGTGACATTTGAATATATTAGAAGCTATACTATGCCTTTGACAAAAAGACATAATGGACAGACAGTCCTTTTAGTGTATTGTTTTTTTTTAATTATTGTTTGAAAAAAATAAATTTGTATACTATCAATAATACAATGTACCTTGTAGTCGAATATATAATACAGGATCACAGAATTTATAGAGATCATTCAATTTTTCACGACTTAATTCTATACGATATGAAAGTTTTTATCCAAAACATGGTGAGCAAACGATGCAAAATGATGGTTCAGAAAAAATTAGAAGAATTAGAAATTCTATATATCTCAGTGGAATTGGGAGAAGTATATCTAAAAAACGCTATCTCTGATTCATTAAAACGCAAGTTGTCAATAGCTTTACATCATATGGGGCTTGAAGTGATATATGATAAAAAGGATATTTTAATAGAAAAAATAACACTTTTAATTATAGAAGCTGTTCATAATGAAAATGATGTTCCAAAAACAAATTTCTCTGATTATTTGAGTCGAAAACTATTACACAATTATCATTATCTAGCAGCATTATTCTCCAAGGCAAAAGGAATTACTATAGAGCATTTTATGATACTCCACAAAGTGGAGCGAATCAAAGAACTAATTATGTACAATGAAATGAATTTGACTGAAATTTCATATAGAATGCATTATAGCAGTGTATCACATTTATCCAAACAGTTTAAAAAAACGACTGGGCTCACACCATCTTATTTTAGAAATTTGGAACTTAAAAAACGTAGTAGTATCGAAGATTTGCATTAAAATCTACGAATTATACAAGAATAATTCTTAATTGTATATCGTTTTGACTCTCATAAAATCTACCTTTGCGAGGTAGAAACAATTCAGTTGCTACGCTAAATTAATTAGGATGAAGAATAATTCAGAATTGCAGATAGATGTTCAAAATGCTATCAAATGGGAACCACTATTGAATGCAGCAGAAATAGGTGTAACCGCAAAAGATGGTGTTGTATCTCTTACGGGTGAAGTAGATAGCTACGCCAAAAAATTAGAAGCCGAACATGCTGCCAAAAGAGTCATAGGAGTAAGAGCTTTGGTGGAGAATATTGAAGTAAAAATCCCAAATATTTGGACCAGAACCGATGCTGAAATTGCAACATCGATCCTGAACGCTTTTAAATCTAACTGGACAGATCCAAAAGACAATGTAAAAGTGAAAGTAGAAAATGGATGGATTACATTGGAAGGCGATTTGGCATGGAACTATCAACGGGATGCTGCTAAAAATGCGATTCAACACCTTAATGGCGTAAAAGGCGTAACAAATAATATAAAAATTAAAGCGGAAACACATGATGCCATTGAACAAAAAGATGTAGAGAATGCTCTATTGCGAAGTGCCATAGATGATAGAGATATAAAAGTATCCGTTTCGGGAACTACGGTAGCATTAAGTGGCACGGTGAACTCATGGTATCAAAAAGAGGAAGCCGGACGCATAGCATGGAATACGCCAGGTATATGGAATGTAAATAATGATTTGAAAGTAGAGCATAGATATCTTCTAGGATAATAACTTTTTCAAATCCATAACGATGGAAGACAAAAGTCCTCCATCGTTTTTTTATATCACATAAAGTAAGCAGTAAAAGATGATACACATTAAAAAAGAAGGTATAATATTAAATAAAACTTCATTAGGATTTGAGTGTGAAGGAGTATTGAATCCAGCAGTAATTAAACACAATCATCAAATTCATTTATTCTACAGAGCTGTAGCCAAAGATAACTATTCAACCATAGGTTATTGCCTCCTCGAATCACCTATAAAAGTAGGGAAAAGAAATACGATTCCTTTGCTCTTTCCTGAAGCTACATATGAAAAACAAGGACTGGAAGACCCCAGAATTGTAAAAATAGATGACATATTTTACCTTTCCTACACAGCATTTGACGGAATCAATGCCTTGGGGGCATTGGCTATTTCTAAAGATTTAGTACATTGGGAAAAACAGGGAATCATTGTGCCTAGAATAACATACGAGGAATTTAAACATTTTGTAGAATCAAAAGATCCATTGAGTGAAAAATACGTTCGATTTAATGAAAATCAAAAGAATCATGCAAAACAGGATGAAAAACTTTTATTATGGGATAAGAACTTGATTTTTTTTCCTAGAAAAATCAAAAATAAGCTCTGTTTTATTCATAGAATCAAACCCGATATTCAGATCGTAGTAATGATAGATTCTATTCAAGATTTGACAATTGAATTTTGGGATCATTATTTTTTGAATTTTGATCAATTCATCGTTCTTTCTCCCAAATACGAACATGAAGTAAGCTATATTGGTGCGGGTTGTCCGCCAATTGAAACTTCCGAAGGATGGCTTATCATCTATCACGGTGTACATGATTCGGTAAAAGGATATGTATATTCTGCTTGTGCGGCATTATTGGATTTGGAACATCCGCAAATAGAAAAAGCACGGCTACCTTATCCCTTGTTTTTTCCAGAAAAAGAATGGGAATTAAAAGGCGAAGTGAATAATGTATGTTTCCCCACCGGCGCATTAGTAGAAAATGACACCCTATTTATTTACTATGGTGCTGCGGATGAACGTATAGCTGTAGCTTCATTGAGCTTAAAAAAATTATTAACAGAATTATTACTTCATACTTTATAAATAAAAAATATGACATTAAACTTACCCCTTTCTAAATCCAACATGTTTGTAAAACGATGGAATCATATTCCATTTAAAATGCACCATGAAAAACAAGTTAATTCTTTACCTGAAATCCTATTTATTACTACATTTCCTCCAAGAGAATGTGGCATTGCTACCTATTCTCAAGATTTGATTTCTGCACTAAAAAATCAGTTTTCAAAATCATTTTCTATAAGCATATGCGCTTTGGAAACCGATACTGAAAAACCAAATTATTTTCAACCCCCGAAATACATATTAAATACTGACCATTACGACGATTATGCTGCCATAAGATTAAAAATAAATGAAAATAAAGATATAAACCTCATAGTAATTCAGCATGAATTTGGGTTATTCTCCAAAAATGATACTGCATTTATTGATTTATTCAAAAATCTAAACAAACCCATTATTTTTGTTTTTCATACCATAATACCTCATCCTACCCGAATATTTGTTCAAAACATTCAAAAAATGGCTAAATCTGCGGCGGCTATTATTGTAATGACTCAAAATGCAGCTCATATTTTAAATAATGACTATAAGATTCACTTCCATAAGATTCGTATTATTCCTCATGGAACACATTTAATAAAACCATTGAATAAAGAGGCTTTAAAGAAAAAATACTTTTTTGAAGATAAAAGAATCTTGTCTACTTTTGGTTTATTGAGCCCAAATAAAGGCATAGATATCACATTGAATGCACTACCTAGTATTATCAAATATTTTCCAAATGTATTATTTTTAATTTTGGGAAAAACACATCCTGCCATAAAAAAACAAAATGGCGAGCAATATAGAATACAATTGGAGGTAAAAGTTAAGGCACTAGACATTTCTAATCATGTATTATTTATAAATGAATACTTACCATTGCCTATTCTTTTAGAATATTTGCAATTAACAGATATTTACCTTTTCACGTCCAACGATCCTAATCAAGCCGTAAGTGGTACTTTTGCATACGCTCTAAGTGCAGGATGCCCAATTATATCCTCGCCTATTCCTCATGCCAAAGAATTACTTACAAAAAATACAGGACTATTTTTTGATTTTAACAATTCAGAGAAATTGGCCTCTGCAACCATTCTATTGCTTAAAAAAACCAGTTTGGCCAAACAAATTTCATTAAATGCACTACATAAAATGGCGCCTACAGCATGGGAAAATTCAGCAATTCTTCATGCTAAACTCTTTTGGAAATTGATAAATACAAATGAAAAACTTATATATCAGATTCCAAAAATAAATTTAAATCATCTCAAAAATATGACAACTGATTTTGGCATAATACAATTTGCCAATATTTCAACACCCGATTTGAACTCTGGATACACAATTGACGACAATGCTAGAGCTTTGATAACCACATGCCAGCTTTTTGAAAAAACAAAAGATCAAAAGCTCTTGCCTTTGATAAACATTTACTTAAATTATATTAAATTTTGCCTGCAAGACGATGGTAAATTTATCAATTATACCAATATCAAAAGAGAAATTACGATCCAAAATAAACATGAAAATCTAGATGACAGC
>JBIPMU010000238.1:0-2918 GCA_044377205.1 Chitinophagales bacterium
AGCTTCCTTAATATGTAATATTGGACAATACCATTGGAAAACGCCTGCACAATGGATGTATTATCATCTTTTGGATGGAGACTGGGCTAGCAATGCGTGTAGTTGGCAGTGGGTATGCGGTGCTAATAGCCAAAAAATGTATGTGACCAGCGAGGAGAATATTACATTTTTTACAAAATCAACGGTTTCCAATTCTTATTTGAATCGTTTTCATCAAAATCCTTTTGAAACTTGGATTCCAGACGAATGGAATGATTCAAAAACACTTTTATTAAAAACAAATCTTCCAAAAGTAGCGGATTTAAAACTCGATAATTCTTTGCCTACCTGTATTTATAATTATTACAATATCGATCCGCAATGGAAAAAAGAGCTCAAAGCCAATCGAGTTTTGCTTCTTGAACCCGCTATTTTTGAACGTTTTCCAGTCAGCGATTTATGTATACAATTTTTATTGAACTATGCGCAATGGATTGATGGAATACAAATATTTGTAGGAAGTTTTGAAGAGTTAAAAGAAAAACATCTCTCAAAAGCATCCATTTATTTTAAAGAACATCCACTAAACAAACATTACAAAGGCAATAAAGAGCAAAGAGATTGGATTTTAGATTCAGTAACTGGATATTTTCCTTCTTTTTTTGCCTATTGGAAAAAATGTACTCCCCTTTTAAACGCTTAATTTATGATATCCAAACAATCCATTTTAGATTTTGAAAAACAATATCGAACACAGTTTGTCAATTCCTTAGCGGGATACAAACAACCTGTTTTAGTTAGCAGTATCGACTCAAACCAACAGGTAAATCTAGCCGTATTCAATTCCTTGATTCATATAGGGGCACATCCACCTTTGTTTGGATTAATTTTTAGACCAAGTATTGTAGCGCGTCATACATTGACAAATATCAAAGAAACGGAATTTTTTGGATTGAATTATATGGATACGAATCATATTAAACCTATGCATCAAACATCGGCTCGCTATCCAAAAGAGATCAACGAATTTGTTGCATGTGGTTTTGAGGAAGAATGGCTAGAAGGTTGTCCAATGCCTTTTGTTCGCGAAGCTAAAATAAAAGTGCTGATGAAGCGAATAGAAGAAATTGAAATAAAATCGAATCAAACGCAGATGATCATTGCAAGTATAGAGCAAGTTTTTATAGAGGATTCATATATATCATCGGATGGATTCATTCGATTTGAGGAATTACACATAGCGGCTTCGCAAGGATTAGACACATACTTTGAGCCAAAGAAAATAGACCGTTTTTCGTATGCAAAAGTAGATCGCGATATCAGTTCAATTTAAATGACTAAACAAAAAATAAATATAGTATGGATAAAAAGAGATCTGAGACTTCAGGATCATAAACCTCTTTTTTTGGCAGAACAAGAAACTTTGCCTTATCTCATTCTTTTTATTTTTGAACCCGAAATGGTAGCTGCACCAGACACTTCAATTCGGCATCTACGATTTCAGTTTCAGTCGTTGGAATTGATGAAAAATAAATTAAAGGAAAAAGGTCAAAAAATTCATATAGCTTTTGGCAATGTTCTAGATATTTTTGATTATTTAATACAGCAATTTGAGATTCAAAAGATATTTTCGTATCAAGAATCGGGCGTACAATGGACGTATGGTCGTGACATCGAGCTTAATAAAAAGTTGAAAACAAACAAGATTCAATGGACTGAATGTCCACGCGATGGAATCATTAGAGGCATCAAAAATAGAGAACAATGGGATAAAAAATGGTATGAAACCATGCATGCATCTTTGATTCAAAATTATTTTTCTCCAAATAAAATGGTGGATTGGGCTCATAAATTTCAAATTCCTGATTCCTTAAAAAAAGCATTAGAACAAATCGTATCAGACATGCAGCCAGGCGGAAGTGAATTTGGAGAAAAGTACCTAAAAACCTTTGTAGACGAGCGCCATAGACTCTATAGCAAATCGATTTCAAAACCCAATGAAAGTCGAATGCATTGTTCAAGACTATCGCCTTATATTTCATGGGGAAATCTCTCTATAAGACAAGTGTATCAATATGTCTATTCTCAAAAAAATAATCAAAAAAACAAGTTTGCCATAGAAAATTTCCTACAAAGACTTCGCTGGCATTGTCATTTTATACAAAAATTTGAGATGGATGTCTCATACGAATTTCAATGTTTGAACAAAGCATACGAATCCATAGAATATTCCCGAAATGAAACGTATATAAATGCTTGGAAAACTGGACAATCAGGCATTCCAATTATCGATGCCAATATGCGATGCCTTATAGCCACAGGATGGATCAATTTCCGTATGAGAGCCCTTTTGGTCTCATTTTTTGTTCATATCTTAGGACAAAACTGGAAATGGGGCGTGTATCACCTCGCGCAATTGTTTTTGGACTACGAGCCAGGCATACATTATCCTCAGTTCCAAATGCAAGCTGGAACTACAGGTATCAATACTATTCGAATGTATAATCCCATCAAAAATTCTATAGAACACGATCCTGATGGCATTTTTATAAAAAAATGGGTTCCCGAACTTTATCAAGTACCAAATGAATCGATTCATTCACCCTGGAAATTGACCGCTTTAGAACAGATGAGTTATTCTTGTATCATAGGCGAACAATATCCTAAACCTATTATCGATATTGAGAATTATGACAAAACCATCATCAATACCCTTTGGAGCCTAAGAAAAGAAGAGGATACAAAGACTTTTTCAAAAGATATTATCAAAAAACACACAAGAAACCGTAAGAAAAAATGAAAAAATCTCACCTTCCAGAAAAAATTTGCGTTATTTGTCTGCGACCTTTTACATGGCGAAAAAAATGGGAAAAAGTGTGGGATGAAGTCAAGTACTGCAGCGATGCTTGTAGAAGTAAAAGATCGAAAATTAAGATAAA
>JBIPMU010000239.1:0-2912 GCA_044377205.1 Chitinophagales bacterium
AAGAATGTATCATACGTGGAGTGAGCTATAATGTCGTTTCGGAAAGTGAATATGCGCAAATTTTAGCTGAAATTAATCGTAATGATGTAAATCAAGACGTAATTAAACTTGAAGTTGTGCCAAAACTTGCCGTGTATTCACCTAAATCAAAACTGCCTTGGGACGATGCGGTGACAATGGTATTGACCTATGCGGAAATACCTTACGATGTAATCTATGATCCTGAAATTTTAACGGATAAATTACCAAAGTATAACTGGCTTCATCTTCACCATGAAGATTTTACGGGGCAGTATGGTAAGTTTTATTCACAATACCATAATGCGGAATGGTATCAGAAGGATAAAGAAGAGCAAGAAATCGTTGCTAAAAATTTTAATTTTACAAAAGTTTCTAAAATGAAATTGGCAGTAGCCAAAAAGATGCGAGATTTTGTAATTGGGGGAGGCTTTTTATTTGCCATGTGTTCTGCTACAGATAGCTACGATATTGCGTTGAGTGCGGATAATACAGATATTTGTCATGATGTATTTGATTATGACCCAGTAGCACCCGATTATGCTTCTAAGTTAAATTTTGAAAATGGATTTGCTTTTAAAGATTATCAATTGCATACCAATCCAATGATTTATGAATATTCTACGATAGACCGTTCTCCTACGAATGGAAAAATAATTGATGAATCCGAAGACTATTTCTTATTATTTGATTTTTCGGCAAAATGGGACCATGTTCCTACAATGCTCACACAAAATCATCAACGAATCATCAAAGGTTTTATGGGTCAGACAACTGCTTTTAATAAAGATAATGTTAAGAAAGATGTTTTAATCTTGGGAGAAAATAAAAGCGCAAATGAGGCTCGTTATATCCATGGGGCAAAGGGGTTGGGGATGTGGACTTTTTATGGTGGGCACGATCCTGAAGATTACCAACACTACGTTTATGATCCAAAAACAGATTTGAATTTACATCCTAATTCCCCTGGATATAGACTTATTTTGAATAATGTTCTTTTCCCAGCGGCTAAAAAGAAAAAACAAAAGACCTAGTGTTTTAAATCTTTTCTAACGCTTTTTTATAAGTCTCCAGACATAATTCTCGAGCCGTTTTGTGTTCTACAATCGGGGCTGGATAGTTCGAAGTGCCATATTCAAGAATCCATTTTTTGATATACGATTCTTTTGGGTCAAATTTCTTTTGTTGTTCCCAAGGATTAAAAATTCTAAAATAAGGTGCTGCATCTACACCACTTCCTGCCGCCCATTGCCAGTTTCCTATATTACTGCTGAGTTCAAAATCTAAAAGCTTTTGAGCAAAATAAGCCTCGCCCCATCTCCAATCGATAAGAAGATGTTTGCACAAAAAGCTCGCTACTATCATTCGGACTCTATTATGCATATATCCTGTAGCATTGAGCTGTCGCATTCCTGCATCTACCATTGGATAGCCCGTTTTTCCATCACACCATTTCACAAATTTTGATTCATCGTTTTTCCATACAATTTGGTCGTATATGGGTTTAAAGGATTTTTCTACAGTTAGCGGAAAATGCCATAAAATTTGCATAAAAAATTCCCTCCAAATAAGTTCGTTTAAGAAACCTTTATTTTCGTACTGAAGTGCTTTTTGAACTAAAAAACGTATACTTACCGATCCAAAACGAAGATGGGGCGATAGATAACTGGTAGCATCAAGCGAAGGAATATTTCGGGTGTCTTCGTAGTTTTGTATTAAATTTTCTGAAAAAATAAATGGCTTTACTGCTATCGTAGATTTCTCAAAACCAATATCTTGTATCGATAAAAAGGGATAGTTGTGATTTGAAAATAGATTATATTTAATACTAGGCTGTATGTCAAATGTTAGTTTTTTAGCGTATTCTATCCATTTTTTTGAGTAGGGCGTAAATACTTGATAAGGGGTTCCATTATCTTTTATGATTTCAGATTTTTCAAAAATCACTTGGTCTTTAAAGGTCTTAAACTCAATATTCTTTTCTTTTAGAAAAAAATAAATTTCTTTATCTCTATCTCTTGCTTTGGGTTCATAATCTCTATTAGCATAAACAGCAGATATGTTATTTTCAGCTATTAATTTTTTGAGAATATCTAAAGGATTTCCATGAAAAATGGCTAAAGATTTTCCTTGTGTATTCAATTTTTCTTGAATTTGGCTCAATAACTTATGTATAAAAGAGACTCTAGCATCATTCTTTTCTAATTTTTCTAGAATAGTCTTATCAAAAATAAAAATAGGTAATATCTCTACTGAATTATTAATAGCTTGAAAAAGAGCTATATTATCTTCAAGCCTAAGGTCCCTTCGAAACCAAAAAATTCCAATCATACAAAGTTGGTTTAATACTACAAAAGTGCTACAAAAAAAATAATTTAGAAATAAAAAAAAAACATTACTTTTGCACCACAATTTTTAAAATTGGTCGATGGTGTAATGGTAACACAACGGTTTTTGGTGCCGTTTTTCAAGGTTCGAATCCTTGTCGACCAACTTCAGAGAAAGGCTATCATATTGATAGCCTTTTTTTGTTTAACTTGGTTTTAGAAAGTTTATATTTGTACTTGTTTTAAGTTATTTTAAGTTATTCATTAATTATTTATGCAAAATCCAAAAAGATATACGGTAACAGCAGCACTTCCTTATGTAAATGGATACAAACATATTGGTCATTTGGCGGGTGCGTATTTACCTGCGGATATATATGTTCGATATTTGCGAAGCAAAAAAGAAGATGTCCTTTTTGTATGTGGTAGCGATGAGCTTGGTACTGCTATAACCATGCAAGCTCATAAAGAAAATATGTCTCCAAAGGACCTCGTAGATAAATATCACAAAATTTCAAAAGATAGTTTTGAAAAACTAGGTATCGATTTTGATATATATCATAGAAC
>JBIPMU010000240.1:0-2904 GCA_044377205.1 Chitinophagales bacterium
TAATTGGATACGAACCTTGAATATTGGTATTGGCTTTATACTCATATATCTTTTCATTCACTTTTCTTATCAATAAAAGCTTAGGGTCAAATACAACATCATATTTATATAAGGAGGTATCCATATCTGTAATTGTCAAAAAATGATTTATATCTGATGCACAAAATGTATCTCTATATGTAAAATCAGCAAGAGGCGGAAGTACTTTTACATTAAAAGTATCTGTACTTTTGCAACCAAGTTGATTGGTTGCTGTTAGCTTTACACTATACTGACCTTGATTTAAAAATGAAATAGAATTTATATCAAAATTAGTGCTAGATTTTGCAATGGGATCTTTCCATTCCCATAAATAATTTACTATCTGTAAAGGCGTTTTAGTAGACATATTCTTCAAAAGCGAAATAGCAGGTGGCTTACAAAAATTGGTATCAATTCGTTGAATTTTAGCCTTTGGATAATGTAAACAGGATATATAATCTGGAATTTCACAATCAAAATTACAACTAGGGATATTTGTATATACTATCATTTTCACAAAAGCTGTAGGTTCATGATTGAGTATAGTATGCGAAGTGGGGTTGCCACTGCTTGAATCCAAATCACCATATAACCATACCCAAGACAATGGATTGACACCCAGAGGATACACCGAATTATCCCTGAGCGAAAATGAGAAGGGAAGACATCCTTGTGTACTTGAATTATTATGAGGAGTGAATGCACAAGAAGGTTTATCTATAACTTCTATTTGTATTGAATCTGAAGCATTATATACAATCCAATACAATCCTGGAATAGAATAAGTAGTAGACGCAGTATCTAATGAAGATATATTTCCATTTCCAAATGTCCAATTAGAAGGAGACGTTCCATATGTAACAGTAACGATAAAAGGAGCACAACCTTTTTGTCCGCCATTCAAAATTTTTAATTGAGCGAAACTTAATATTGAATTAAAACAAAGCCATAAAAAAATAATTTTTGTCTTCAATATTTATTTTTTTCAGTATCTTTGGCAAAGATAGGAATTAATTTTTTTTGTTATGAATATAAAAATTCAGTGTTTAAAGCAGTGAAAGCGCTTAATTTAATTTTGATAATTACCTTTGGAATAAAGTCTTTTCAATTACATTCACAGGATGTAAAACAAAATAGACTACCTTGTTTGAAGAAAACCTATTACATAGCTTATCATCCCGTATTAATAGGTAATGGTTTGGGGTTTCCTGTGAATCATATGGATTCAGGTATAATCATGGTCAATAAACTATTAGAACCTATTTGTATAGAATTTAAAGTTATAGACACCTTTAAGTTATACAATTATAATTACAATATTGATGTATCAAAATTAGATATAACCAAAGAATACTTTAGGGATGAAATGGCTAGAATGAATAATATTCGTGGTCTAATCAATCTATATAATTTAGATGGTAATATTTCCTATGAAGAATCTGGTATCTGTATGAAAGACAGCGATTACCCCTTTTTAGCCATTCCAAACAATAAGCAATTAAATATCTTTGCACTCAATCTCTCTAGATTATTAATTAACTTTTTAGGATTAAAATTCACACAATTTATGCCTGGAAATAAAGAATTGGTCAATGGAAGCAATAGCCTTACCACGGCAGACTTTTTGAGAGAAACTCCAGCAGACCCATACTTAATCTTGAATCCTCCAGTAGATCCTACGGTTTCAACTACTAATGGAATAAAATATATGGATTATGACAAGAAAGATATAAACAATGAATATTATTCAGCTATGATCTATAATGTAATGTCCTTATATCCTGTAGATTTTTATGATATTTGTCCAAAACTTACATACCAGCAATATGATTATCTTATAAAAAAAGTAAAATCTTGTCCATAAAACATGTACATCATGTTTTCTTAATCGTTCATTTTAGATTATTTGCTTATTTTTGCCAAAAACTATATTACTTATGTCTAAAAAGCACTTTATTTTCCTAATATCTTTATTGTTTTCTTCTTTAATTTTTTCTCAAAATACATTAGATAGTCTTATCAAGTATAAGTCCAAAGACATAAAAATGGTTGAAACACAAGATCATTTTATGTTAAATTTTACTATGGATAATGTAATGGCTAAATCAAGTGATACGGGATTTAGTTCAAATTGGTTCAATCCAAATATAGGTTTTTATTTCCTGTATGATATGCCTATGGGCAAATCAGGACTTAGTTTTGCTCCTGGAATTGGATTCACATTTAGCAAGGTAAATTTAGACAAATCTATTCTATCACAAGATAGTTCAGGAACATATTTTCAAAATAGCAATTCTCATCCTTTAATTACTAATTCTAACACAGTAGGATATGATGGTTCTAGTTTTTATAATTCATGGATTGAAGCTCCAATAGAATTGAGATATAAAACAAAACCATTAAATGGTAGAAGTAGAATCAAAATTGCTGTAGGTATGCGTTTTGGTATTCGATTAGCATCTAATTCAAAAATCAATTATTACGATAAGTATTTAGGAGAACAAACTGTAGTTCAAAGTTCATTTTCTGGAATTAATGGCATACGATATGGTGCAACTTTTCGAATAGGATATGGTGCTATCAATCTTTTTGGATACTTTGGCATGTCACAATTAATGAAAGATAGTCAAAATCCTAGAGGCCAAGATTTAAAACAATACTCAATAGGAGTATCCCTAACAGGCATGTAAAAAAACATCCATCTTTTTATATATGATTATGAAACAGCTATCATCTTGTGTATTAATGGTATCACCGAGTTCATTTCAGTTTAACGCTGAGACTGCTACTTCCAATGATTTTCAAAACAATATAGACACTCTCAATGCTATAGAAATTCAACAAAAAGCAAAAGATGAGCATCAAACTATGGTTGATGAATTG
>JBIPMU010000241.1:0-2893 GCA_044377205.1 Chitinophagales bacterium
AAAAATGTACAAATTATAACTTTCATATCTATTAAAAATATTATAAAATAGATTTAATAATAAAATCAATGCTTACTCTATCCGCTTCGGCTTGATAGTTTTTAAAAATTCTATGCGCCAAAACAGGAATCGCAATTTCTTGAACATCTTCAATATCGGGCGTATATTTCCCTTTGCATATCGCTACACATTTAGCACCCAAAATCAAGTTTTGAGACGCTCTAGGCCCCGCACCCCAAGAAATATATTTTTGAATAATTTCTGGAGCAAACGCATTGTTTGGACGTGTTTTTGAAGCTAGTTTTACAGCATATTCATATACATTATCCGCCACGGGAATTCGTCTTACTAGATTTTGAATTTCAATAATTTCTTCTTGAGACATAATTTTTGAAAGACTTTCTTCTGTAGCTATCGTTGTGTTTTTAACAATAGATAATTCTTCTTCAAAGGATGGGTAGTCCAAAGAAATGCTAAACATAAAACGATCCAATTGTGCTTCGGGAAGGGGATATGTTCCTTCTTGTTCAATCGGATTTTGTGTAGCCATTACAAAAAAAGGTCTGGGTAATGTGTATGTTTGTCCCGCTACCGTTATCATTTTTTCTTGCATCGCTTCAAGTAAAGCAGATTGTGTTTTGGGTGGAGTACGGTTGATCTCATCTGCCAAAATCATATTGGCAAACATAGGCCCAGGTGAAAAAACGAAGTTCTTATCTTTATCCAAAATTTCTGTTCCTACAATATCTGAAGGCATCAAATCCGGTGTGAATTGTATTCGTTTAAAAGATAAATCCAATACTTGAGAAATAGTACTTACCAATTTAGTTTTGGCCAATCCTGGTACACCAATTAAAAGACAATGTCCCCCGCAAAAGAGGGAAACGAGTGTCTGATGAACTACTTCATGTTGTCCAATAATGGATTTTGAAATTTCATTCTTTAAAGATTGAAATTTACCATGAAAGTTATCAATTGCTAATACATCGCTCATATTTAGTTAAATATATTTTGTAGTTCGTTGCATGATTTAAATTCAGGATCAATTTTGATGAAAACAAGATGTTTGAAGGTATTAAACCAATTTTCAGTTGCTTGATTTCTATGTTTTTCCATTGCCATTTCTTTGATTTTGGCATAGTCTGTTTCCAATGAAGCCTTGTGCGGAGAAGTCTCTTTTAATAATTTTATAACTCTATAACCCACTTTGCCGGATGGTGAAGAGTAGGGAATAGGAGCGGAAACATCGCCTACATTCATTTTATTGACAATTTCCGTTAGTGAAGGTTCTATGTCACCTATCTCAATAATTGAACTCCTTGAAGGGCTCCTGAAGTTAACTATAATCCCACCATTGCTTTTAAAAATTTCATCATCAGAATAGGTCTCTACAGCTTTCTCAAAATTCAAACGACCTCCCTTTATTTTTTTGCTGATAGAATCCGCTAATGAAAGTGTTGTAGAGAAATCAGCATCATCCGATTTAGGCGAAATAAGAATATGTCTTACACGTACTTTTTCATTTTTCTTATCTAAAACCTGAATGATATGAAATCCATATTTTGTCTCCACTAATTCTGATATAGTACCTACTGGTGTGCTAAAGGAAGCTTGTTCAAATTCTGGTACCATTTCACCATTTTTAATCCATCCTAATTCACCACCATTAGCCGCAGATCCTTGATCATCAGAATATAAAATTGCTTGTGTAGCCATATCAGATTCCTTCGTAATTAAGGCTTTTAAAATTTTTAGTGCTTTTTCCTTTGCAATTCTTTTGTTATCTCTCGAAATCTTTGGGTAAAATACAATTTGTGCAATTTGTACTTCTGAATTATAATAGGGAATTTCGGATTTTGGTATATCATTGAAAAATTCTTGAACTTCTCTTGGCGATGGTTGAGAACTTGCAAATAATTTTGCTTTTGTTCTATCTGCCCTCAATTTATGCTCAATATCCTCTCTAAAGGACACTTTTAATTCTGTAAGTGTTTTTCCATAATATTTTTCCATTTTATCTTGACTCCCAAAAGCCGAAATGAAATAATTCATTCTACGTTCTATTTCGTTATTTACTTCTTCTTCTGTTACAGTAATACTATCTTTTATAGCTTTTGCAAGAAGCATTTTTTCTATTACTAGTTTTTTCAATACCTCACAGTCAGAAATACAACTATCTTTTTCACTTATTTTTTGTGTTTGTATGTCTGAATATAAAATCATTTGATCATTTACATGACCAATAATTTTATCTAGCACATTAGATTGAGCAAAAGAAGCATTGAAAGTAATTGTTAGAAGAAATAAAATTAAAGTGTGTTTCATGAAATTATTTGATTAAGCTTTTTAGAATGTCTTGGTTTATAGTTGATTTGTATTTATTTTTTAGATATAGCACCCATTTTTCTTCTACTATTTTTTGATACTCATTAGCTACTCTTCCTTTAACCTCATTATATGGTTTGATTGAAATAGGAACAGTTTCTACAAATTTGTATATTGTATACATATTTTGATCTTTATTATAGTCTTCTATTATTTTATTTGGAACCCATTCATTTTTGTCTAAAATATCTATATCGCCTTTTTCATATATTTTCTCAAATGAATAATAACTATTGGAATCTATGGATTGTTTTAATTTAACATCAAGATTGATTAAACTTGTATAGGAAGTGCTAGTTAGTATATTTTTAATTTTTATAGCTAATGAAGCTTCTTTTACTTTGAAAACAAAAGATTTAATTCTTTCTTTATATAAATATTTGGATTTATTTATTGCATATAATTTTTTTTGCTCAATCGAATCTTTATTTGCCTTTTTCCAAATTTCTCTATCCATTAGTTCAAAAATCATCAAACCATTTTGATACTCTTGAAGTAATGAGGCATA
>JBIPMU010000243.1:0-2890 GCA_044377205.1 Chitinophagales bacterium
TTTTAATAGTAAATAGGTTAGAATTTACTTACTATATTGATAAATCAAAATTTATTTGTAATTTGTTTATAACGTTAATCTTATTATTTTTTACGTTTTTTAATATCCTAAAACTTACTAGATAAAATTACAAAAATCAGTTTTACGCTTGATCTCATTACATTATTATATTAATATGATTAATATAAAATATTGGAATCGAATCATTTAAATTTATTTTTTCTCAGCATAATGAATTTTCAAAAGTATAAGTCAAATTGGGATGGATACCCAATAAAAAGAAAAGTTGAAAAAACTATCTATGAGTATTAAACGTCCGCTTTTTGTAACCTTTTCTCAAATGCTTCTCCAAGAAGTATTATATTTGTAGCATGATCCCAAAACTTAATCTTAAAGAAGTATTCTACTCCATCTCGCAACATAAACTCAGAAATGCTTTGACGGGTTTTGGAATAGCATGGGGTATTTTTATTCTTATGCTTATGATGGGTTTTGGTGATAGCTTTCAAAAAGGAATTTTCAAAATTTTTAATGGGTATGCAGATAATACTATTTGGGTTTATGGGGGCGAAACATCGCTTAATTATAAAGGAGAAACTGCAGGCAAACAAGTTCTTTTTGATGAAGAATTACTTGAAAAATTCAAAAATCATTTTTCCGAAATAGAACATATATCGTCAGATGCTAATGCACCTCAAGGCATGCAAGTTTCTTATGATCAAAATACAGCAATGGGAAGCCTCAAAGGGGTAAATATGTCTTTTTTTAAAATAAAAAAATTAGCCCTAAAATCGGGAAGATTATTTAACAAAAATGATGTAAATGCACAAAAACCGGTTTGTATTATTTCGGAAAGTACTGCTGAAATTTTATTCAAAAGAAAGAAAAAATCAATAGGGGAATATATTAATGTAGGGGGCAATTATTTTCAGGTAGTTGGGATTTCTAAGCCTGGTAGTATGTTTGACCAATCCGATAGAAATTCAATTTTCATCCCATATAATTATTATAAAAGTTTATTCAATATTAGCTCTATGGGCAACTTTATGATGTCTTTGAAAAAAGAAGTGGATGGGAAGGCATTTGACAAGCAGTTTAAAAAATATCTAGCCAATCTCTATGGTTATGATGTAGAAGACTCCAAAGCCGTATTCACGTATAATTTATCTGAAGAAGTAGAAAATTTTCAAACCTTATTTTCGGGCGTTCAAATATTTATTTGGTTTGTTGGATTTTGTATTTTGCTCACAGGTATTATTAGTGTAGGAAATATCATGTATGTAAATATCAATGAACGAACTCGTGAAATAGGAATAAGAAAGGCTATTGGTGCCTCGCCACGCGATATTTTACAGATGATATTGATAGAATCTATAGCGCTTACTACACTAGCGGGTTTTGTGGGGGTATTTTTTGGTTATATTGTAGTCTATACGCTGAATTATATTGTTCAGTCTATGGCTAAAGAAGGTGATTTAATTCGTTCCGTTGGGGTCAATTTCCCAATTGTGATTGCTTCGCTTATTATACTTATTATTTCAGGCGTTATTGCAGGTATTTTACCCGCCATAAAAGCCTCTAAAATTCGTCCTGTAATTGCATTAAACCAAGAAAATTAAAAAATTAAATCTAATCACTAATCACTAAACTAAATATGAAAAAAAGATATATTATAGGCATTATTGTTGTTACCCTCATTATAATTGGTGCTATAGCTACTTGTAATAAAAATAAAAAGGATGATATTAAAAAAGATTTTGACCAACTTAAAAAGAAAACTATTGAGAACAAACAATTGATTTCGGGAAAATTGGCAAGTAGCAAAGAGGTAAATATAAAATCTGAATTGGCAGGAATTATTGATGATTTATATGTTCAAATTGGCGATCCCGTAAAAAAGGGACAAGCTATTGCCAAAATCAAAATATTACCGGATCCAAAAAACACACAAGATGCAGACAGGCAATTGAGTATTACAAGAGCGAATTTAGAGCGAATTAAAGCTAATTATTTACGCAACAAAACATTGTTTGAAAAGGATGTAATCTCGAAACAAGAATACGAACTATCTAAGCAAGAATATCATGTAGCTGAAACAGAATATGAATCCGCTATTAAATACAAACGAATCGTTAAACAAGGGTTTTCAAATAACACCGACTTCGTATCAAATATTGTGTATTCAACAACTGATGGAATTGTGTTAGATTTACCTGTTAAAATTGGCGGTTCGGTTGTGAATAGAAATACATTCAATGAAGGAACGACTATTGCGACTATTGCAGACATGAATGAAATTCTCTTCAAGGGACAAGTAAATGAAAAAGATTTGATCAATCTATACATAGGATTAAATCTACGAGTAAAAATTAATGCGCTACAAAACAAAATGGTTCAAGCCGAACTCACCAAAATTTCTCCAAAAGGAGTAGACGTGGGCGGTATTACTAAATTTGATGTAGAAGCAAAGCTCATTCTCACGTCCGAAGAATTATCAAAAATCAAATCGGGATTTACAGCTACAGCCGAACTCACAATTTCAAAAAAGGATAATGTATGGGCTATTCAAGAAAAATATATCCAATATGCTGAAGATACTGCATTTGTTCAAGTAAAAGATGGTGAATCGTTCAAACGAAAAAATATTAAAATAGGTCTATCTGACGGACAATTTATTGAAATTGTGGAGGGACTGAAAAAAGATGATAAAATTGTAAGTAAAGAAGAAACCGAAGACAAGTAACATGGACCCTTTAATAAGAATTGAAAACTTAGTAAAAAGCTATACCCTCGGCTCAAAATCCGTGGAAGTATTAAAAGGTATTTCCCTTGAAATTCAACGTGGAGACTTGGTTTCGATAGTTGGAAAATCAGGAAGTGGGAAATCTAC
>JBIPMU010000244.1:0-2889 GCA_044377205.1 Chitinophagales bacterium
TTTTGCAGGATATAATAGATATGCTTATTATCAAAAAATCCGTTTTTTAGAAAAATTCCCTCAAATTGCAAAAAGTTCAATTTCTTATGGTATTCGGATGGCCCAAATTGGTGCGCAATATATAGCAAAGCATCCACTTATGCTCCAACGCTTAGACAAAATGCAAAAATTGATATCTAATCCTTCTACGTCCAATATTATGGATAGTTTTACGCATCATTTTGATGAAAAAGAACTACGCGATTTATTTATAAATCCATTTGCAAAACAACACTCTCTCTTTGACCCAAATCCAAAACATCCCAAGGATGATAATCTCAGCGCTATGATGGCAATAGATTATCAAACATACTTACTAGACGACATCCTTACCAAAGTAGACCGCGCAACTATGAGCCAATCAATCGAAGGCAGAGAGCCATTTTTAGATCATCATATTGTCGAATGGGCCGCGCAACTTCCCACACATTTTAAATATCATAATGGAATTAAAAAACGTATTTTAAGGGATATTACGCATCGTTATATCCCCAAAGAAATGATGGATCGCCCTAAAATGGGCTTTGCTATTCCACTTCAAAAATGGCTTCAAGAGGGATTGCTTAAAAATTATATGCACTTTTTTAATAATGATTTTATAACTGCTCAAGGACTTTTCAATCCACCTTTCATTCAGGAAATGCTGCGTCAATTTGAGCGTGACAATGGGATTTACACACTTCGTATCTGGCATTATTTGATGTTTCAGATGTGGTATGAATTTTATATAAAAGAGTAGTTTTTTAATTACTATTCAAGTACACTA
Source organism: Chitinophagales bacterium (assembly GCA_044377205.1). GTDB lineage: Bacteria > Bacteroidota > Bacteroidia > Chitinophagales > JADJOU01 > CHPMRC01. The sequence continues at coordinate 806 of JBIPMU010000244.1, forward strand.
ATTTCTCAAATTCTCTTTTTATTTATTAGCCAAAGACCTGCAATTATTGACGCACCACCAGCTACAGAATAATACGTTAGTCTTTCATTGGAATAAACTGTTGCAAATACAATAGCAAACAACGGTTGCAGATAGATATAACTACTCACCACAGTAGGGCTAAGACTGTTCATAGCCATAATATTAAAAAGATACACAACAAAAGTGGCAAAAAACAATACAAACCCAATATTGAAATAATAAATTGATGGAATCCCAGCCCAATCTATAGATTGAAATTCCTTAAATCCTGCTAAAAAAACCCAGATAAATCCTGTAGAAAAACATAAGAATATAACGGTCAAGGGCTTGTATTTTGCCATCAATGGCCTAACGATAATAAGATAGATAGCAAAAGAAGTAGCATTGATCCAAATAAGCATATCCCCAAGAGGATTGGAAGCATTTTTTGAATGAAAACTACTCAATATTAGAATACCTGCACCCAGCATTCCAAGCAGAATGCCAATAATTTTACTCATTTTGAATGTTTCTTTCAAAATCCATTGCGAAAAAAAATAAGTAATGATCGGAGTCGTGATCATGATTAAAGATCCATTAATTGAGCTTGTAAGACTAATGCCTTTAAAAAACATCAATTGATTGAACGCAATACCAAAAAAACCACAAAAGAAAAATCGTGGCCAATCTTTCTTTTGAATCGGTTCGCGAATAAAAATAAAATAAATTAAAGCATACATAATCAATGCAAAAAATACACGCATAAAAATAAATCCATATGCAGGTATAAATTTAGGCATTATGGCTTTTGCTATAGTGAAATTGGCCCCATAGATCAGATTTACAAAAATCAATAATAAATGAGGGAAAAATGTTTTTAATTTCAAAACTCGGATTCTACTAGTTTTTCAAAGATTTCTAACGTATCTTTTAGGGATAGTTTGCTAGAGCCCCCCGCAGCATTGATATGTCCTCCGCCATTGAAGTGTTTTCGGGCAAACTGATTTACGTCCACACCTTCTTTACTTCTGAAAGATATTCTAATTTTATCTTTATCTTCTTTAAATAAGACCGATACATTAATATCACCGACTTTGAGCGGATGATTTACCAGTCCTTCCGTATCGCCATCTTTAATATTGAATTTATACTTTGTATCATTATCTATCCACATAAAAGCTACTTTTTTATGCGCTACCAAAGTCATATTATTGGCAACACAATATCCAAAGAGTTTTAAACGGTTCAGACTAAAATTATTGAAACAATCATTGAAGATTTCTTGAGCTTGAATCCCTGTTTTGAGAAGATTGGAAGCCATGATGTGCGAACTAGCATGAGTAGATGAAAATTGAAACCCTCCAGTATCGGTAATTAAGCCAGTATAAAGACACGTAGCTAACTCTTTATCTATAATTTCCAAAGAATGATATGCTAGGATAAATTCATATACCAATTCACATGCACTACTGTATTTATCATTGCAAAAATAGAAATCAAAATCTTCAGATGGCGACTGATGATGATCTATCACCACTTTTGGGACCGAACTATCTGCTAAAAATTCCTGCATATCATTGATACGCTCTTTGGCATTAAAATCCACCGAAAAGATAATATCACAATTATCAAAATGTTCTTTTACAAAGTCTTTTTTGGCATCCGAATAGATGATACTTTCCTCATTTTTTGGCATCCAATTGTAATAAGGAGGATAGCTAGAAGGATAGATGCATTGCGCAAAATGCCCCAATTTCTCAAAGAATAATTTCAAGGCTAACGAAGAGCCCAAGGCATCGCCGTCGGGATTAAAATGCGACAATATCAATATCTTTTTTGGGGAATCCAAAAGCGATTTTATTATCGCAATCTTATCCTTTGGAAAATTTTCCATACAAATTTTAAAAATTAAAGAGCAAAAATACTACAAATTTGAATATAATAAACGAAAATACTCTACTTTTGCCAAAAATTAATTTTAAAGAGAAAATGACAACGAATAGAACATTCACAATGATTAAGCCGGATGCAGTTGCAAACGGACACACAGGCGCAATTTTAGATATGATTATCAAAAATGGTTT
>JBIPMU010000245.1:0-2887 GCA_044377205.1 Chitinophagales bacterium
AAAAAAAATATTATTGAGTTGTCATGCTGTTTATTTTTTCTTGAGCTAAATTATTATACATATTTGCATAGGCTGTTTCGCCTTTTTGGTTATATAGCTTAGCTATAAGTTGATACCATTCAGGATTCGATCCATTGAGGTCAATAGCTTTTTTCATAGCTTGAATACTCATATCTAATTGACCTAAATTTGCCAATGTAATTGCATAATAATACCATATATACTCATTAGAATCGTCATACTTTAAATTCTCTTGATATTTTGCCAACGCTGTAGCAAAATCATTTTTTTCAAGCGCTTGAAATGCCTCTATATCGCCTTTGTTTTTTCGTTCAATAATAATAAGAACAGGTGTATTGTCTACTTTTACCTCATGAATTGTATTTTTTGGAGGCCAAGCATGATTTTGAAGATTTTCGGGTTCAATAAAACGAGAATAAGCTACGTAATAGTCCCAATCCAAATGATCTCTTTCTCTCCATCTACCATAACTTGTGTATACAAGAGCAGTATCTGCATCAAAAAAGTACTTGTCAATGGTTCCAAGATTACTCAATATTTTTACTTTTCCTTTTTGGTTTTTCAAAATATTTTCTTTTATCCAATCAGTTCCTACTTTGCCTGAATTTTGGTAATAATCCAACTCATAATAACCAAATGCTTTTTCAACACCACCAAATATTTCATTGAAATAAATATATTGATTTGGATGATTGGATATCATATGTTTTAGTGGTAGTATCAAGAATATTGAAAGAATTGCTATACTGATGGTTTTATAATTTTTCGACGTAGCAAAATTTTCATAAATATAATTACAAAAAAGACTTGCCAAAATAGCCATTGAAGGCATTACAAAAATAATGTGGCGCAATGCATCGTAGACCACCGCTTTTTTATATACAATATATAAAATAGGGAACGAAAATGAGAATATCAAAAGTCCAATGAAAATAAGGTTTTTATGGGTTCTATTTTGAAACAAAACATAAAAACTTCCCAGAAATCCAATAAGTAAATATATTGGAGTTCCTACCCAAAGCCATTTGAATAAATAATTTGACGGCATTTCAGCGGTATTGATTCGAACACCATCAAAAAGCATATATATGGACAGTGGATAGCTAGACATTATTTTTAGCGATTCAATAGGATTGGTCAAAATGCCTTCCAATGCATAAGGCCACCATAAGCAAGCTAATATGTATCCAAGAAAAACTGCTACTGTAGCATGAATCAAGCTTTTTTTGTAGAACGCTACCTCTAATTTTTTTGAATAGAATGCTAATAAAATAAAAAATAAACCAAAATAAGCGACTACCAAAAGCCCCCCAATTCTCACACCAATCGCTAATGCAATACCAATACTTAATCCCAAAGTATCTTTCCATTTAGGGGATTCAATATTTTTCAAAAATTTGAGGATGTAATAGATTGAAATTATATAACCTGCCGCAAAAGGAATATCTTTTGGATTGTTAAACATTTCTCCAAAAAAACGAGGCGTCAATGTTATGAATATAGATGCTAAGAGCCCTATGCTCCATTTGTTTGTGATTTCTTTTGCTATTAACCCTGAGAATAATATGGTTAATACTCCAAATATCATATTAAAATAATGACGAAGTAAAAATTCATTTTTTGGATGAAAAAAATCAATAAGCATCGCAGATATTCCATCGAAAATACCTCCATAATACTTCATCTCATCATGACCAGGGAAAGATTCGGAAAATAAATTGCCAATATTCCCAGAATTTTTTAAATACTGCCATACATAGCTCCCGTATTTCCATTGAATTATTTCATCACCCGTTATACCGTAGTAAGGTGTTATAAAAATACATAAAATGGTTAATAATATAATATAACCCCAAAAAAAAGAATTTGCTTTTAGAGATTTCATTTTTTAATTCTAAATTTAGTAATTTCAATAACCAACGATAACATGTCAAACAAGGCTTGTTTTACTATTTTAAATGAAGCGCCTTTGCTTTCACCTCCTATTCTGTCTAAATATCTCGATTCTATTTCTATAAATCGATTTCCATTAAAATGAAGCTTTGAGCAAATTTCCGATTCGATAAGTGAGCTTCTAATTTTTAAATCAAATTTTTTAAGTTCGTTTAACTTATATATTTTTACCCAATTAACATCTTTCAGGGTCAGTCCCAAAAATGTTTTATTAAACAATTTATTGAAATAAGAAAGTATATTTCTATGAAGACTGTAGCTGGTATTTTCTTTTCTGTATAGCGCCAAAACTGTTTTGTCTTCAATTTCTTTGAAAGGCAATAATTCATTTAAGTCAAACTGTCCATCGCCACAAGTAATTAATACATTTTCTTTCCTAGCATTTTTGTAGCCCGAAAATAATGCTTCGCCTATTCCTTTATTTTTTTCATGATTGATTATTATTAAATCATTTCTCTTTTCAGCCTTATATTTAGTGATGATTGAAAGTGAATTGTCTTTGCTTCCATCATTAATTACCAAAACTTCAAAATCGTTTGTCATTTTGGATAAAACATCAAAACAAGTATCCAATACTTTTTCTATGGATTCTTCTTCATTATAGCACAAAAGACCAATAGTCCATGATTGCATTAATAATTATTTAAAGTATTGATGACAAAATCAACTTCTTCTTGCTTTAACTCAGCATACATTGGCAACGAAAGACAATGTGATGCTAAATATTCGCTATGTGGCATAGACCCTGCGCTATAATTTAAATGTGTATACGCTTTTTGCAAGTGACATGGAACAGGATAATGAAGTCCTGCATGAATATCATGTTTTTTCAAATAGTTCATCAAATCTTCTCTATTTTCGGTAGCAATTACAAATAAGTGAAAATTTGAAAGAGAATCAGTAGGTTGCGTTT
>JBIPMU010000246.1:0-2885 GCA_044377205.1 Chitinophagales bacterium
GATGAACATGGAGAGGGTTGCTTTTTTTGCCTAGCGAGGTACTATGAAACGAGAAAAGAACATATCCATTTAATTTTATTTGTCAAGAAACACTTCAAAACCAAAAATTCAAACGAGTACAAAAAAGTGTTGCGCAGCACTAGAATATTTTCTATTGTATAAGTTTGAATTTTTAAAAAAACGTGGGAATGAAACGGTGTGCCGGTGAGGCTATTTAATTAAACAATTCAAAATTTAACTTTTCGGTGGATTTGTTAAACCGTACACAGTAATATGAAAAAGATATTGTTAAGTTTTGTTACTTTGTTAATTAGTATAATTTCATATTCTCAGGATATGTTGAAGTTTGATTATCAAAATATTGGAAAAAATCATTATGATTTCATTTCAAAATATAAAGACAACAATTATAGTAAAGAACTTTTAAAAGAAGCTTTTATTGATATTTCATCAATTACAAATGTTCACTATAATGAGAATTCTATTTCTGAATTTAAAAACTCTATAAAAGAATATTTAATTTATGGAGATAATGGATTATTAATTATAGATTTTTTACTAGAAAAGAGTGGTCTTCAAAATACTACATTGTCAAAGATTAATTTTTTTAATAATGAATACCAATTGAAACATAAAGATAAATTAAGCATTGAAGATATTAATTTATTACAAAACGAATGCTTTGAATCTTTTAAGATTGAAAAAAATGAATCAGCAAAATGTGTTTTAGCTCTTATAAATTCATCATTAGAAACCTGTAAAAATAACTTAAAAAATGGAGGCAATGGGGATGATTTTTTACCAGTGGCAACTGTTGATGCAGCAACTTTTCTTGCCTGGGAAATTATTGGTTGGGACAGAAAAGATAGATTTGAAAATTCCCTAAAGAATGCTGCTGTAGCAAGTTTAGTTGGTTGGTGGGTAGGTCCAAGAATAAGTTCTCCCAAAGTTCTTAATGACGAGTAATTTAAAATTATAAAAATCATAAATAATGAATAAAGAGAAATTTAAAAAATACTTAGGAGCTTTTTTTTTAGCTTTTTTTACTTTAAGTACAATAAACTACTTTAAAGGCAATACATTAGATTATATATACATTCTAGAACTTTCGCTAATTATTAGTATAAGTGTTATAATATTTCTTTTTATAAAGGAAAAAATTACAAAGTAGTATATCAATTACATTTAAAATTTGTAATCTAGTATTTAAAATTGTATAAGGTTAGGTAATTATATGTCTTAAAATGATAAGAAAAAAGTTGCGAACTATGTTTATAAATTATTTTAATTCTATTCTAATAATTAAAAGAAAACACGAGAATCATAATTGATTCTTACTCTTAAAAAAGTGATCGTCAGTGCAATTATATGTTGCATTGACGATTTCTATTTAATTAAATTTATTAAGAGATGAAATATATAAACAATTTATCGTTGGATATAATTCTATGTCTACTATAGCAGAAGTTAAATCATTAGTTTTTGATTATGAAAATTATGTCAAAAACAATAATAGTTTGAATGAAAATGATAAAGCATATTTATTATCTGTTTTATCGATAGCCAGACATAGTTCTTCTTTTTGGTATCATTTATCTAATAATTAAAAATTTTTATTATGAAATTAAAAGCTTTTTTAATTTTTTCACCAGCATTGTATTTTATTTATTTACTTTTAAATGATTATAATTCCCTATCTACAGGAAAAATTATTTGTATTTTAATAGTTATTTTAGCATTATTAATAAATTTAATTAATGATTTAAAAGCAAAGTAAATAGAATTTTAAACTATAAAATGGCGCTAGAAATAGCGCCATTATTTTAAATATGTTTAAGTGTGTCCTTAGATTGCTGAATTTCTTATCCCTCCACATTTTCACTTCCTTTCTTCAAAACTTTCTTAATTTTGGATTCTGTATTAATCCAAGAGCATGCAATTTCCTCCAGCCTTTGTAGAACGAATCCAACATCAATTTCCTCAAGATTTTGAGGCCTTTTTTGCTGCCTTGGATGCGGAGGCTTATACGTCTATTCGTTTGAATAGCCATAAAAACAAAGAAACTACGTCGCTCCAATCCGTACCTTGGTCTTCGAGAGGTTTTTATTTGCCCATTCGTCCCCAGTTTACGCTAGACCCTACGTTTCATGCAGGAGCGTATTATGTGCAGGAAGCGAGTAGTATGTTTTTGGATACGGTGCTTGAGCACATCAAAAAAGACGTTTCCCTAGACCGAGTCTTGGATATGTGTGCTGCACCAGGGGGTAAGAGTACCTTGATTTTGGACCATTTGACTGAAAATCAATTTTTGATAGCGAATGAAATTGTAGATAATAGAAATGCGATTTTACGCGAAAATTTGACAAAGTGGGGATTTCCCAATTTTGCGGTGACGCAGAATGATGCCAAGCATTTTGGGCAAATGACGGATTATTTTGATGCAATATTTGTAGATGCGCCATGCTCTGGCGAAGGACTTTTTCGAAAAGATGAAAAAGCACGAGCTGAATGGACACCCGAAAATGTTCAAAAATGCAGTATTCGGCAAATGGATATTCTCGAAAATATTTGGGAAGGGCTCAAACCCAATGGTTATTTGATTTATAGCACTTGCACATATAATCCCGAAGAAAATGAAACGCTTTTATATCGTTTTAAACAAAAAGGGTATGAATTTGAATCTATCGAAATTTCGCTAGATCCATCTTGGAATATTACCAAGGTAGATGTTAATGGAATAATGGGTTATGCGTTTTTGCCTCATAAAACAAAAGGCGAAGGCTTTTTTTGTAGTGTACTCAAAAAGACGTCTAATGTGGAAGCAAAAAATTGGACAGCTGCTCGTATTATTGAAAAAAATGAATGGATAGAAAAATATATTCAAC
>JBIPMU010000247.1:0-2865 GCA_044377205.1 Chitinophagales bacterium
TATCCGGAAAAGCCAATGTTGAACAATACAATTATTTCCCTTTGGCAATTTGCTGTTCAGATCAAGGCTTAAATCATTTTTTTCAGCTATAAATTCAAGATCTTCAACCGTATATACTACGCCGTTGTCCGAGGGAGTAAAATAAAAAATAATATCATCTTCGTATACCATTTCGTTATGATAGCAATGATCTTTGGATAAACAAAGAAGTAATTTGTCATATACTGGCATACCAAAAATAGGTAAATCGATACGTTCTGCTACCATTAAATAGAGTAATGCAAGTGCATTCAAGTTTATTTTTCTTGAAGCGATAATAGAATTAAAATTGTATGTAAATAATGATTCTGTATAGTCGATAATAAACAACTCAGCTATAGATTTGTTGAAAATATTGTATATTTCAACTGGAGTTGTTTGCCATGTGATTTGTGATTTAATATTCTGGCATAAATCCTCAAAAAAGCGAAGATTGTTATGAAATTCACTTTTTCCAAATATGAGATCATTCAGCTCAAGTACAAAAGGAATAAGTTTGAAATTAGAGTCCTTGAGATTGATAATTAAGCTGCTCAGGAAATGATCAAGTTTTAGATCCTCATGTAATTTTTCTAAGGAAGACACTAATTCTGGATGACTCTCTTGAAAAGTAACAATTTCTTTTGAACATTCCTCAAAACGATAATAATCCAAATCTAATATTTGTTTTTTTAGAATAGGATATAAAGAATCGTCATCTAATAAATTTAAAATACTCTCTAAATGTTGTCTCAGAACTTTTTAATTTTAATGCAAATTTAGAATCAAATAATAAACTAAAAGATAGCAATATATACAATCGAATAAAAGTGTAATAAAAAATAGACGTTTTTTAAATTATTTTGAAAAGACCATATTATCTATAAGTCTAATGTTTCCAACGAAAGCAGCAATTAAAACAACATAGTTTTCGGTTTCGTTCCAATCTTCAATTTCATGCGAAATGTCATTTTTAGGACTGATCTGAAGATATTCTAGTCTAATGTGGGGATGTTTCAAAAATAGATTTATTGCGCCTGTAGTAGCCATTTTAGGAGTTGATGTACCTACTTGAGAGACTATGAAATGAAGTGCTTTGTATAAATTTAAAGCAATTTCTTTTTCGTCCTCACTCATTCGTGTATTTCTACTGCTCATTGCTAGTCCATTAGGCTCACGCAATGTAGGACAGCCAATGGCTTCGATAGGTAGTTTTTTTTGTATTATTAACTCCTTTATTACCAATACTTGCTGATAATCTTTCATACCCAAAAAAACTTTGTGGGGTTGAATGATAGCGAATAATTTATAAACTACAGTAACCACCCCATCATAATGTCCTGGACGTTTCTCACCTTCTAATATATTGTTTAATAATGATAAATCAATATGTATTCTTTCGTTCAAACCTTTATCATAAATTTCATTCGTATTCGGTACAAATAGAATGTCACAAGGGCTTTGTTTCAATTTTTCTATATCTGAAGTTAAATTTTGAGGATATTTCTCAAAATCTTTTATATCGTTAAATTGTGTTGGATTTACAAAAATACTCATTATTGTAATATCACACTTACTTGCACTTTTTTCTACTAAAGATAAATGACCTAAATGCAAAGCTCCCATTGTAGGAACAAATCCAATTGTTTTGTTAGAATTTCTAAAAGGAAGTAGAAACTCATTGAGCTCTTTTATTGTATGAAGTACTTTCATGAAATGGAATTCCGATTAGCTGGCTTTTTTCTTTCGAAAAACCAAAAAAATAAATAGCAACACAAAAACAACTCCCAATCCAATATAGAGATATAGATAAGATGGGCTTAACTCTTTGAGTTTAATGGCTATGCTTTTATTTTGAGGGTCGAGATTTTGTGCTACTTTTAAATCTTGAATAGCACTATCTTTTCTACCTAATTTTTCCAATATTATGGCTCTATTAACATAGAAATTAGAATATTTAGGATCGAGGAAAATAGCGGTATTAAACAATTCTAAAGCATGAGAAGAATTGCCACGCAATAATTGATTTTTCCCCCAATTTGCAAAGAATTTTGGTTCTTTTGAATTTAATTTTACCGCGTTTTTAAAACAAAATTCAGCACTGTCAAAGTGTTTAAGTTCCATAAAAGTTAATCCCAGCATATTCCATGAGGCATAATCATTGGGTTGAAGACCTAAAACACCTTTGAATATGATTTTTGCCAATTTATAATCTTGTTCGTCAAAGGCGATTTGAGCCCGATAGTAGCCACAGTGGTCATTTTGATTATTAAACATTACACAACTATCCAGCATCTTTTTTGCTTGAATATAATCTTTTTGTTGGTAGAAATAGGTTCCCAATGCCATAAAAGTATCAGACTTGGTTTTGGCCAAAACCAATTGTCCCATTGAAAATAGGAAAATAAATATAATTTTTTGCATAGGATACAAAAATACTATTTTTTTGAATATATAGACATTATAAATATTTACTTCCTTCCTTAATGGATAAAGGCGATAAAAATGAATTGTTTTCTTGAATAAATGCTCTTACCGCGTTTGGATTTGATTTTGAATATTCGCGCAATGCCCATCCAATAGCCTTTCTTATGAAAAATTCTTTTTCATGAGCTAGTTCTTTACAGCAATAAAAAAGAAATTCACTATCGGTATCTTTTTTATATTTTAGTTGGAATAGAATTGCACATCGTTTAAGCCAGAAATTAGGCTCATCTACCCAATTTTTTATGTTATCTCTAGCTTCGTTGCTTATTCTTGCTAATGCTCCTAAATGATGAGATGCTATGATATCTACAATATCCCACCAATCACTTTTTTCTATCCATTGACGAAGTACAAAAAGAT
>JBIPMU010000248.1:0-2836 GCA_044377205.1 Chitinophagales bacterium
TACGTGGACTTGGTTCGATAGACTGGGTGCTTTGAACCCAAAAAATGTAATGAATTATTTATCTACATTTATCTCTCCCAATATTTTTAAAGGTGCAAAATATAATCCTATAGATCTAAAATCTGCAGACAGAAAAGCCATAAAAGAATATTATGCTTCTATTGGGCATCGCGATGCCGAAGTAGTATGGGACACTACAATATTTGGGAAAAATCAAAACGTAGGATTGATTTTAAAAGTAAATGAAGGAAAAAAATATTACTATAGAAATATTACTTGGGTAGGAAACACAAAGTACAATGATACTATTCTAAGTAGCATATTGAGTATTAAAAAAGGAGATGTGTATAATTCCAAAAAAATGGAAGAAAAACTCCAACAAAGTCAAGCTGGAGACGATGTAAGCTCTCTATACATGGACGATGGCTATTTATTTTTCAATATCGATCCCGTAGAAGTTGCTGTTGTAGGCGATAGTATAGATATTCAAATGCGCGTATATGAAGGACAACAAGCTACGATCAATACTATTAATATCTCTGGAAATGAAAAAACCAACGAAAAAGTCATTCGAAGAGAATTGAGAATAAAACCAGGAGACAAGTTTGATAGATCTAAATTAATTAGAACACAAAGAGAAATCGCAGCACTTGGGTATTTCAATCCTGAAACCATGCAAATTCTTCCAAAACCAAAAGAAGACGGAACGGTAGATATTGACTTGGTAGTAGAAGAAAAACCTTCTGATCAATTATCATTATCTCTTGGATATGCCAATTTCGTATATGGGCAAGTAGGTTTAAATTTTACAAATTTTTCTATTCGAAATTTATTCAAAACAAGATACTGGAAGCCCCTTCCAAGTGGTGATGGACAAACATTATCATTGAACGTTCAATCTTCTGGATTACAAAGTCAAATATTTAATATTTCATTTTCTGAGCCTTGGCTAGGTGGAAAAAAACCTACCTCTCTCCAAATCTCAGGAACACATAGTAGATTTAATAATGTAATTGGAGGGAATACAATTACGGGAAGTTATGTAAGAACAAATGGATCCATAGAAGTTGGAACACGTCTAAAATGGCCTGATGATTATTTTACAGCGTTTTTTGGTATTACAGCAGAGAACAATAATTTGACAAATTATCAATTTTTCACTGGAATTTCCGATGGTAATGTAAACAATATTTTTGGAAGATTTACTTTGACTAGAAACTCGCTTCAAGGCCCTATTGGACCCCAATTATATCCTACAAGTGGGTCTTCATTCACCTTTTCATTACAAGCCACTCTTCCCTATTCACAAATGTTTCAGGCAAGAAAGCTCAATTATAACGACCCCAATTTATCTAATGGAGACAGATGGAACTGGATAGAATACTACAAAACTAAATTCTCCACAGATATTTATACTCCTATAGCTGGAAATTTAGTTGCTAGGCTAGGGATACGATTTGGAGCATTAGGTTATTACAATTCTAGTTATGGACTTTCTCCGTTTGAACGTTTCCGTATTGGAGGCGATGGATTGGTTGCATGGAATCAATTTGGACAAGAAACATTTGCCTTGAGAGGCTATAATGATAATGAAGTAACCATAAATGATCAAGGAGAATATTTCCAAGGCGCAACCGTATTCAACAAATATTTGATGGAACTTAGATACCCTATTTCACTCAACCCCCAATCTACTATATACGGGATGCTATTTGCCGAAGCAGGAAATGGATGGGAAGGTATGCGAAATTATGATCCTTTCAAAGTTAAAAAATCCTTTGGGGCTGGGGTTCGTTTTTTCCTACCTATGTTTGGATTGCTTGGCTTTGACTACGGATTTGGGGTAGATAAAGAAGTTCCTAGTGCTTTACAAGGCGGAAGTATCTTTGAAAAGTATGGCAAATTCAGGTTTATCCTAGGTTTTGAACCACAATAATTGAAAATAAAATTGTCACAATCTATTGAAAAATCAATATTTTTGTAGCAAAATTTGTTTATCATGAGCAATCAAAAAAACTTTGTTTCTTTAAAAGACGAAACGATACGAATATTTGAAAATCCATTCTTAGATTGGTGTTCTAGAATTCACTGGTCTTTTCCTCTTATTGTTTGGGTCCCCGTTGTTCTATTTTGTCTTTACTCTTCAGTCTTTACTTTTAAATTTGGTATTATAGAAACCATGGCCTACTTGTTTGTAGGATTAGTTATCTGGACTCTTTCCGAGTATTTTATTCACCGATTTGTATTTCATTTTCACCCTACAAGTGATTTTGGTAAAAAAATAGCCTTTTTAATGCACGGCATTCATCATGATTATCCAAATGATTCTAAACGATTGGTAATGCCCCCGCTTATGTCTATTTTATTATCTATTCCTTTTATGTTTTTATTCAAGTATGCATTTGGTGGAGAAGGTGCATCATACTCTGCTTTTTCAGGCATGGTAATTGGCTATTTGTTCTACGATATGCTACACTATGCCGTGCATCATGCTAGATGGTCAAATCCATTGTTTGTTCAATTAAAAAAACATCACATGGCACATCATTTTGTAGCACCAGAAGAAGGGTTTGGGGTTAGTAATTTGTTCTGGGATAAAATTTTCCGAACTGAAATTAAACCTAAATAGTTTATTAACAACCTTTTAAAATAAAAAAAAGCGTGAATAGACTATTCACGCTTTTTTTATAATTTTTATTATAGTGTTTATATTTCTAATGCATTCTATCGCCTCTCAATTCCATAAAAGTCATTACTTCTCCTTCAATGGTTAAGATTTCTTCCCAGCGTTTATCTACCTTTTCTTTATCCAAATATTGTTTGGCTAAATCCAAAT